>CAUDIU010000001.1 GCA_958449715.1 uncultured Clostridium sp.
GTAAAAAGCAGCATTAGTAAGCTCTTTTTCTTGCGCTTGAGCGAAACATTGTAAAGATGCCTCCTTATCAAATTTAATAGCATACAACTGTCCTAATAAAATATAAGATGGAAGCATTTTTGAATTATAATCCAATGATTTTTGCGCATAATGAATTGCACTATCATAATCATTCTTTAAATATTTTAATCTTGCAAATTCATATGTATTATTAGCATTAGGACATACATTAGCTAAAAAAGTCAACTTCATTTCAGCTTTGTCATACATCTCTAGCTTAATTTCCATAACTGCGCACAAAAATACTGCTGAAAAATTGTATTTATTATGTTTTGCAGCTTCAATAAATTTATCATGAGCTTGGGCGTATTTTTTCTGTTTCATTAATGCCATACCCCAGCCAGTATATGTATCAGAATTATTTGACTGGATCTTATTTGCATTTTCAAAAGATTTCACAGCGTTTTCAAATTTCCCGACAGAAATCAAAGAAAAGCCCAATCTTTGCCAAATGTGCCTATCTTGAGGATTCAAATCTGCTGAAATCTGGTAATTTTCAACAGACTTTTCAAAATTACCCAATCTTTCATACACAGTTCCAAGATATTTATATACAAGGGCATCTTTTTGGGGCAACTCCAAAGCTTTTAACAAAATTTCCAACGCTTCATCATATTTATTTTGTTCTATCAATAACTTTGCTCTATTTACATACGTATAAGATGGTAAAGACTGAATTACGGTCTCTTGCTTATACTTATCTACAGAGCTATTCAAACTTTTAACTTTATCAATTATATTTTTTAACCAATCAGACAATCTACTACCTCTCTAAATGCTCCATAGCCAGCTTGGCTTTCAGTTATTTGAATATTTTCTACATCTTTTACTTTTTGAACAGAATGAGGAACTGTAATTTTATATTTAGCAAATTCTAAACATTCAACATCATTAATATCATCACCAATATATAAAAATTCTTCCTTAGACAATTTATATCTCTCAATTATATCTTTTAAAACGTCTATTTTTATTCTTATATTTTGATGAACTTCTTCTATTTGGAATTTTTTAGCAAGCGTTTCTATTGCCGCATTTTGTTCTCCGGAAATAATACCTATTTTATAATTATTTTTTCGTAATATAGAAAACGCCATTATATCTTTAAAATTTAATTTTCTAGACATTGTAAAATCATTTGAAATATACACACAATTATCTGTTACAACTCCATCAAAATCGGTTATAACCATTTTTATTGTTTTAGGTAATTTTAATTTGCCCATATACAAAATACCCCTTATCTGCTATAATTTTAACATAAAGAGAGGGAAAAACAAATGCTTTGGTATTTATTAAATTTAAGCATCATTCTGGTATTCGTAATATTGTTTCTTATTGCAAGACAAACAAATAAAAGATGGTCTAAAATCAATGATTATTTAGGAATGGTTACAAACACAGTAAACTCTGTAAGATATGGAAATTTATCTACAAAAATAGAGGAGATAAATCATCCTACATACCAAAATGTAACAGACAGTATTAACCGAATGGTAGAAACTCTTAACGACAGAGAAAAAATGATTGTTGAATACCAAACAGAATTAATGCGTCAAAATAAATTATTAGAATCTGTTATCAACTCTCTTTCTGACGGAATTTTAATTATAAATGATAAACATGCTATTTTACGAGCAACACCACAAATTAGTGAATGGTTTGGAGCTAAAGGGCAAGAAATCATAGGAACAAACATTTTTGATTATATACAAATCAGCGATGATACTCCTATTGAAAGATTAAAAAATAAAGATGTTTTTGTAAAACACACACCTACTAATAACTTTGTAATGCATTCAATTAAATTGTCTTTAGATGACGATAAAAAAAGATACGTAATTCTTATAAAAGATGTGACTAAAGAAAGAGAAATTGAAACATTAAAAGAAGATTTCGTTGCCACTTTAACACATGACTTGAAAGTTCCAATTGTTGCAGAATCAAATATTATTAATTTCCTACTTAATGGAACTTTTGGAGAAATAACTGAAAAACAACAAGTTGCTCTTCTAAATATGAAAAAATCAAATGAAGAACTTGTAGATCTTGTACAAATAATTCTTGAAACATACAAAATTAAAGAAACCGGAATTAAATTATTAAAAGAAAATATTATGCTTAACAAATTCATATCCAGCATAGTTGATAGCACACAACCAATTGCAAATAATTCAGGAATTACAATATATTTCACGCCATCAAGAGATATCAAAGTAACTGCTGATTCTATGCAATTAGAAAGAGTTATTAAAAACTTAATATCAAATGCTATATCACATAGCAATACAAAAGATAGAATTGACATTAAAACTGGAGAAATACCAGGATACATAACTATTTCAATAATAGATTACGGACAGGGAATTCCAGAAAAAGAATTACAGTTAATTTTTAATAAATACTATTCTGCAGCTAAAAAATTCAGAAAAATAGGAACAGGCCTTGGGCTTTATCTGTCACAACAAATCATTAAATCTCATGGTGGCGAAATAACAGTCCAAAGTGAAGAAAATGTTCGCACTGAATTTTGTATAAAATTACCACTATAAATATGCTAAAAAAATTAGAAAGTTTACTCGATTGGATATATAAAAAGAAATGCTACTTTTGCAAAAGTTCAAAAGAAGCAGTAAAAATGTGTTCAAAGTGTTACTCCCAAATGGATTATTTACCAATTGAAATAAACAGAACAATTAATAGTACAAACATATATTGCGCAGGAATATATTCAAAAAATCTACAAAAATTAATAAGAGGGCTAAAATACCATAACCAAAGAGATTTAGCTTACTATCTGGCAAAATTTATGGCAGAGTATTTTAATCAAATTACAAATAGAACAGATTTAGAAATTATCCCTGTTCCAATATTCCCCAGAAGAGAAAAGAAACGAAAATACAATCATATGAATTTGGTGGGAAAAGAATTTTGTAGAATTACATCAAATACACTGAATACAGAGCTTATTACAAGAATAAAAGATACAAAACCTCAATATAAATTAAAAAGAGAAGAACGTATAAAAAATCTATCTAATGCTTTTAAAGTTGATAAAAGCAAATACAATGGAAAAACATTACTAATAATTGATGACATTTGCACAACAGGCTCAACTTTTGAAGAAATGATAAAAGAATTGAAAAAAAATGGCATAAATGATATCATATGCCTTGCAGCTACAACCCCATTTGAGTAATAATTTTACTATGATATTAAATGAATTTTCAAAATATATACAATCTAAAAATGAAGACATAACATCTGGCAAAGCTACAGGGACTAAAATTCTCTGCGATTGGATTAAAATTGTAATTAACAAAAATCCAAAAAATCACGTAGACAAAATTGTTCATAAAGAAATTATGCTTGCAGAAAATAAATCAGGAGATTTTTTAATAGTAGGCAAATCCGAAAGTGGAAGAACTCTCGTAAATGCACTATATAATTATGCCCTTAGTTATGAACATTATATTATGAGTAAATGGCTTGAAAACAAAAAACCTGATGATTTTAATTCTAAAAATTAAATTTTTACATTAAACAATTTTGATAGATATATTACCCTATAGGTGAATTTCTTTTTAATTTTTTGATTTATAAAATAATGATAAATTAAAAAGGAGTTAAAATTATATGAAAAATACTATTTTACAAACACCTGTATGCCAATTAAAAGCATTAAACAATCTTTTTATTGAACTCACTGAAAAAAATTGCAATCAACATTGTAAGCACTGCTATATTGATTTTCCATTAAGTAAAAATATTAAAGATTTTATATCTTTAGACACAATAAAAAATGCAATTAATGACACAAAAAAAGAAAGTATCGAATGTATATATTTAACAGGTGCAGAACCAATGACACACCCTGATTTTAACTCAATTTTAAGAATGTGCCTAAAACGTTCAAATGTATGCATATTTACAAATGGAACTTTTATCAATGAAAAGAAAGTAAGATTTTTAAAAAGAGTAGAAGACGAAAGTTCTTTCGAAATTATATTTAAATTAAGTATAGATCACTATGATGAAGTAAAAAATGATGATATTAGAGGTAGAGGTTCATATAGACAAACTGTACATGCGATAAAAAGTCTTGCAAAATATGGATTTAACCCCATTTTATGTATAACAAATTACTACAATGAAGACAAAGAAACTCTTATAGAAGAATTCAAAAAAATCTGCTTAAAAAACGGATATGAAGCAAATGAAAACAATTTTACAATAAACTTATACCATGATAAAAATAAAAAAACAGATGATGTTTCTGAATGGGAATGGCAAAATCTTGATTGTGAATACGGAAGAATGCTCACATCTAAAGGAGTTTACTGTTGCCCATTTTTGGCAAATGATCACAGAGGCAGATGCGGTTCTGATTTCAAAGACTTTGCAAGACACAATACTCTTGAAACATCATTCTGTTCAACTTGTATAAAAAATAAAGAAAAATTATTTGGAATAAATTTTCAATTATTTCAATAAAATTATTGCGCAGCTTCAGGAGAAACACCGCCGTCTTGAGACACTGGAGTTGGAGATGGAGGAGTTGCATCTTGCCCAGCTGCAGAAGCATCACTATTTGCCGGTTGTGCTGCAGGAGTATCTACTACTGAAGAAGGATCCTTTTGTGCGTATAATTTTATTTGTAAAGTTATTAATAAAATTCTTTTATTTTTTAAATATGGAGCTATTTCTATTTTGGAAATTTCTAAAAAGTGTTCATGTTTATACAAATCTCTTAAGAAATTAGCAAAACTCGAATAACTAGCAATCATTTCTGCAGTAACACGGCATACATGATATCTGTTTGCAGCGTTCTTTACAAAATTATCATCTTGAGGATCATAATCATATTTTACAGATCTAGTTTTAATTTTATTTTCTCTAATCAGTTGTAAAATTTCACCAAACTCATCAGAAATTGCGGCTTCTGTATCTAAACCTTCATTTATTGGTTTAAAAAATACCTTTGCAATATTTTCATTTTCTTCGGCTTTTCGTCTAGCTGCATCTTTTAAATCTTGCAATTTTCTTTCAGAATCTGCTAATGCAGAAGTTTTTGATGCATAATCATTCTGAATTTGTGAAATCTTTTGAACTTCTGGAACAACTTTTGTAACCAAAAATATAAATAGGAAAAGAGCTGCAGCTAAAATTCCTAATGCTATTTTAAATTTTTTCAGATAAATAGAATATTTTTCCACGATTCCTCTCCCTATTTATTTTAATCTTTTCCAAAGTTCAATAACGGTTTACTTACATTACCACCTGATTTGCTTTTATCATTATCCGCTTGTTGATTTTGCTGTGGCTGAGGAGCATTTGGATCTGGCGGAGGTGGTGGATTTAATTCTGAAGCTGTCATATTAGTAACTTCAAACTCATAATCAGTAGGCTGATTTGGATCTATAGTAACTGCATCATCTACAGAATTTGATTTCATTTCCAATTTATGAAGTCTTAATTTTGTATTTATTAAAGAATCCTTCATATTACGGAAAAATAAATATATATCTTCAACATTAGAAGAATCACCTTTTATATCAAATTTTCCATCGTCTTTTGCCACAAAATAAGTTACCCATAATTTTTTAGGAACTGCTTCTCCTAATGCTGTATAAGCCATTAGTTTAGAACGGTTATTCTCCATAACTTTCTTAATTTCAGCATTTACATCAAAATCATTTTGTTTATTTTGTTCTTCTTGTAATCTTTTAATCTCAGCATCAGTTTGTTGCAATTTAGTAGTTACTTCATCTAATAAAGCTTGCTTTTGATTAACAACCATTGGAACACCTACAAAAGCCAGAATTGCAGGGATTAAAAGAACTAATGCTATTGCTACTGCAACATTTCTTGCTGCATTAGGAGAAATATCAAACTCATTTGAGCCTAAAACAACATGAACCGGCTCATTTGGGTCATCCATTAATCCTTCAGAAGAAGATGAGCCTAAAAAGTTAAATTTAATTGGCAAACTAACACTAGAAGAAACAGCCACACCAATAGCTTCTAGAGATATTTTATGAGCAGTTTCTTCCAAAACTTCTAAGCTGACAGGTAAAGGATCTTGTTTTTTAAAGCTGTTATTTTCCCAGAAATTAACAATACCATCCGTTTGCAATCTTTTTGATAAAAGCTCTGCACTTACCATATCAGTTTCAGATATTACATACAAATAATTAGCCGGATAGCTCATCAATGTAATTTGTGCAGATGCATTTATAGCGTTATAAATTTCATCGCCTTCAAAAGATTTTATCGCTAATGGTTCTTCATAATAATCTACGATATTTTTACCAATTAAAGAGCAAATTGAATAACCATTTTGAGATATCAACATTAAATTCCAAGACACATTGTCTTTCATTTGCTCAGTAGCAAGGCCTGTGAAAGCCAACGCTTTAAGCATAGATATTAAAGAAATTTCAATACCTGCTAAAGTAATACCAAGTTCATTTAATGCTGCTTTTATATCATCTATAACATTCTTTTGAATTGCAGAATAAAAAAGCTTTCTCAAATCTCCAGATTGTGTACTCGTTGCATCAGCCCAACTAATAACTGGTTCATAACGTTTAAAAATATAAGACTGTTCAACTTCAGAAGTCAAAGCTTCAGTAACTGCATCATCGGCCAACAATAAAGGTAATTCTTTACTACCAAAAAATACCATCGGTAAATTTAAAACAACATTACTTTTTAAAGGGATTTTTAATTCCTCAAAAAGCTCTGTAACTGCATTTTTGAAACCTTGAATATCGGAAAGTTCTCTCAATGCTTCATTATATTCCAAAGGCCTAAATGCATAATTTTTTATAGAACGACTTGATATATCTATTTGAATAAGCTCTAAACCTACACCTGGAGTAATTGATAAATAAGTCGTATCTTTACTACCAACACCTAATTGCGCTAAAATACTGTTTAAATCCATAATAATCTTTTTCTTACTAATTATTTACTCTAATACATTTTTATTATACAATATATTTTATAAAGTTTGCAAATTTAACATAAATTTACACTAAATGGAGGAAGAGCAATCCAATGAATTACATAACCGAAATAGAAAAATTAAAAAAAGAAAAGAATGCTGTAATACTAGCACACTGTTACCAAAACATTGAGATTGATGATGTCGCAGATTATATCGGAGATTCTCTTTATTTGAGCCAAATGGCAGAAAAAACAGATGCAGATATTATTATTTTTGCAGGAGTTTATTTTATGGCACAAACTGCAAAAATTTTAAATCCTACCAAAAAAGTTCTTCTTCCAAATATTAATGCAGGTTGTGCAATGGCAGATACAATAAACTTACAACAATTAAGAGAATTTAAAAAACAAAACCCAAACATCCCAACAGTATGCTACATAAATTCTACAGCAGAAGTAAAATCAGAATGTGATATTTGTTGCACAAGCTCAAATGCCGTAAAAATAGTAAAAAGTTTAAATGCCCCAAAAGTATTATTTTTACCTGACAAAAATCTTGGCAAATGGGTAGAAAAAGAATTAGGAAATGTAGAAGTTATAACATATAATGGCTGTTGCCCAATTCATAACAATCTTGACACTGCAGATATAAAAGAGACTAAATTAAAATATCCAAAAGCATTAGTACTAGCACATCCTGAATGTAAAGAAGAATTTTTAGCTCAAGCTGATTATGTAGGCAGTACTACTGGAATAATGAATTACGTAAAAAATAGCACCCACAATGAGTTCATTATAGCTACAGAAGAAGGAGTTGTTCAAAGATTAAAAAGAGATTACCCAAATAAAAAATTCTACAACATTAAAGATAAACCTGCAATTTGTCAAAGTATGAAGTTGATTGCTCTTGAAAATATATACAACGCTTTAAAAAATGAAACTCCTGAAATTAACGTTGATAAAGAAATTTCTCAAAAAGCTTTAAAATGTATTAATAAAATGCTTGAAGTCTCAAAATAGGAATAAGAAATGGATAACATAATTTTTGGTAAAAATGCAATAACAGAAGCTCTAATAAGTGGCGAAAGAGAAATTAACAAAATATTGATTTCTAAAAATATCCACTCTGATGCTAAATTAAACAAAATAAAAGAACTTGCAAAAGAACGCGATATTGTTTTTCAATTTGTAGCAAAAGAAAAGTTTCAGCCTTATGCTGAATACAATCATCAAGGAATTATTGCTCAAATTTCACCTATTAGATACAAAGATTTAGATGAATTTTTAGAAGAAAAACATGAAAATGATTCTGTCGTAATTTTAGATGGGATAGAAGACTCTCATAACTTAGGTGCAATTATTAGAACTTGTGTATGCGCAGGAGTATCAGGAATTATTATACCTTCAAGACGTAATGTACAAGTTAATGCAACAGTTGAAAAAACAAGTGCAGGAGCTATTAATCATATCCCAATCATAAAAGTAAACAGCCTTGTAAATGCTGTACAAAAATTAAAAAATTCCGACTGGTGGGTAGTTGCAACTGATGCAAGTGCAAAAGATAATTATTATGATGTTAAATACAATGATATGAATTTTGCTCTAATAATGGGGGCAGAACATGCAGGAGTTTCAAAATCATTATTGAAAGCATCTGATTTCATTGTAAAAATACCAATGCTTAAAGAATTTAACTCTCTAAATGTTTCAAATGCTCTAAGTGCTATAATTTTTGAAACAGTTAGACAAAAATTAAAAAATTAATTATAATAATTACATAAATTAATCATATTAATATGATACAGGAGAGAGAAATGAAAAAAGAACTTGAAAAATACGGTCTGCTGACTGAAGAAATATCTGATGAAGATGTAAATTTTCATGAACTTGAAATTCCGGAAGAAGAAGATGTTTTAGAAACAGTAGAAGACCCGAAAGTTCAAGAGAATTTATCTTCAGTAAATTCTGATGACAGCGTTAGAATATATTTACAACAAATAGGGAAAATACCTCTATTATCAAGTGAACAAGAATTAGATCTTGCAAAAAAAATATATGAAGACCACGATGATTTCTCTAAAAATTTATTAGTTAATGCAAACTTAAGATTAGTAGTAAGTATTGCAAAAAAATACATCGGCCGCGGACTTTCTTTTCTTGACTTAATCCAAGAAGGAAATATGGGGCTAATGAAAGCTGCAGGAAGATTTGATTACACAAAAGGTTACAAATTTTCAACATATGCAACTTGGTGGATTCAACAATCTATCACTAGAGCAATAGCTGATAAAGCAAGAATTATCCGCTTGCCAATCCATATGATTGAATCATTGGGAAAAATCAGACGTGCAACTATCGATTTGACAACAGAATTAGGTCATACACCTACTAAACAAGAAATTGCATACCGTTTAGGTGTTCCTGTAAATAAATTAACTCAAATAATAAAATCTGCTCAATCTACAATTAGTATGGAAACTCCTGCTAATTCATCTGAAGATTCTTCTAAAATTGCAGACTTTATTGTCGATGAAGATTCTATAACACCTGACAGCAGAGTATCTCAAGAAAATTTATTCGAAGATATCAGAAAAATGCTGAATCAGTTAAGTCCAAAAGAAAGAGATGTCCTAATTCTTCGCTACGGACTTGACAACAACGGAAATAAAAAGACTCTTGATGAAATAGGCTCTCAATATGGTGTATCAAGAGAACGCATAAGACAGATTGAAAACAGAGCAATAGCAAAACTAAAAAAACTTTGTAAAAATAAAAAATTAGCAGTAGGCTTAAAAAATTATTTTGGAGAATAAAAAAGGAGATTTTAAAATCTCCTTTTTTAATATGTCATTTCCCAATTGTCATTTAATAATTTACCAAAACAGCCATGAATATTTACACCACCGCCAGCCATACAATATCTATTAAATTTTTCTTCTCTTAACTCTTTGGATAAAGGCACATTAGCATATCCTGTTACGTTATCATCTTCATCATTTTGACTATTCAAATCATCTAAGACCCCATTATTATATAAAAACATAACAAACATATCTCTTCCAATAATATTAGGGCCTTTAGCACCATTGGTATCAACCCATATTTCCATAATTAACCCTGATTTTGCATTATAATAAGTTGCAATAGAAGCACCACTAGCCAATACAAAATGACGTTTGCCGTACCAAAAAGTCACCTTATCTCCAGAAATTTTCTTATAATTCTCTTTTTCAGGGAAACACATTGATGCATCTGTACCACAATCTTTCACAATCTTGAAATAAGTCTTAACAAAATTTCCAGCAGCATCATCACTATTAAGACCTGCCTCAGATAAATTAATAGCATTTTTATCAGTCATTAATTGGACAGCTGCTTGTTGAAACTCATTATAAACTTTATGTAGCTGAATGACATAAGACTTTCTTTGATAATTTTGCATCAAAGTAGGTACTGTCATTGCAGATACTACACCAATAATTCCTAAAGTTACTAAAACTTCGGCAAGGGTAAATCCCTTGTAGGAGCCTAAATTATGCCCCCCCCCCGATTTACATTATTTAACAATCCAAACATAAATGCTCCTTTCATATTTATATAGTAATTATAACAAATATGCCCGAACTTTTCAAGTTCGGGCATATTTTATAAAAAATCAATTATTCAGCATCTTTATTAATATCTTTAATACTCAATGCAATTCTATGTTCTTGTGGAGTGAATTTTTTAATAAGAACTTCTACACTGTCACCAACTTTAAATGTATTGAATGGGTTTACATTTTCTTCAGCCATTTCTGAAACTGGCAATAATGCTTCTACTCCAGGGAAAATGTTAATAAATGCACCAAAACCAGTTACTTTATTAACAGTACCTGTAATTACTTGTCCTTCTTCAAATTGACCTTCAATTTGTTGCCATGGATCTTCGCCCATTCTTTTTAAAGACAATGAAATTCTTTTTAATTCATTATCAATTTTGATAATTTTAACTTCAATAGTTTCACCTAAAGAAATTACATCTGAAGGATGTTTAATTCTTGACCAAGAAATTTCAGAAATTGGAAGAAGACCATCGATACCGTTAATATCAACAAAAGCACCGAAATCAGCAATTCTTACAACTTCACCTTTTACAACTTGATCTTCTTGAAGTTCTGATAAAATATTATCTACAACTTGATCACGTTGTTCTGCAACAGCTTGTCTTTGAGATAAGATAAGTTTGTTTTTCTTAGGATCTGCTTCTAGAACTTTAACTTCAATTTTTGTATCAATTAAACCGTCAAAAGGAGTTCCTGTTCTTAATTGAGAAGATGGGATAAATCCTTTTAAATCTGCAACGTCAACTAATACGCCACCTTTAACGATTGAAACAACTTTAGCTAAAATTGTATCACCTTGAACTTTTGCATCGTTTAATTGAGCCCAAGCTTGAGCGAATGCTAAACGTTTCAATGATAAAAGCATTCCTTCTTCATCATTTTCTTCTTTTAATACATAAAATTCTTTTTCTTCACCAATTTCTAAATTATCAATACCTTCAGAAGCAGGGATTTCTTTAACAGGTAAAAATGCTTCAGTTTTAGCACCTTTAACGCTGATTAAATATCCATCACTTTCTTTTTTTACAACAGTACCTTCTACAATATCAGCTACTGAGTAAGATTTAGCGAAAGATTCTTCTAATAATCTTTCGAATTCATCTAAATTTGTTTTTTCTAATGTTGTTGTCATGTTTTTTATATTTCCTTTCTAAGTTTTTCAATTACATTTTCAATGATGTTCTGAGGAGTAGATGCTCCTGCAGTAACTGAAATATGATTTGCACTTAAAATCAAATCTTTATAATTATCAAGTTCATCATCTTTTTCAATATGGATAGTTTTAGTTATATCTTTCAAAATCTCAGCCAAATGAGTTGTATTAGCACTTTTTTTAGAACCCACAACTATAACTAAATCACTTTCATCTGCTAATTCTCTAGCCTCTTTTTGACGCATAGATGTACTTTGGCAAATAGTATTTGCAATATGAATTTCTTTGGCTATTGATGTCAAATATTCAACAATTGAATTTAAAGTTACAAGTCTTTGAGTTGTCTGAACAACAACCCCTACTCTTTTATGACTTTTAATTCTTGCTTCAAACTCTTTTAATTGTTCCACAGATGCTGCAACTACAACATTATCACTCCACAATTCGGCATTTGCTCTTATTGCAATAACTTCAGGGTGCTCTGATTTCCCGACAATAACTACAAAATACCCATCTTTTGCAAGTTCTACAGCTTTTTGTTGAACTTTTTTAACATCAGGACAAGTCAAATCAACAGGTTCAAATCCTGCTTGTTTAATCTTTTCAATCACTTGAGGGCTCTCACCATGACTTCTGATTACACAAATTCCCTCACCTTTTTCAGGAATTTCATTCAAAGTCTTAATTCCCAAACTTTCAAGCTCATGAATAACTTGAGTATTGTGGATAAGTTCCCCTAATACAAAAACTTTTTTATCAGGATTTTCATTTTTTAATTTTTTAACAGTTTCAACGGCTCTTTTTACACCGTAACAAAAACCTGCATATTTGGCTAATTTAATATCTTTTTTATTTTCAGGCAATGTATAATTGTCTTCTTTCTATAGAACTCGCGCTTTTTAAACGCTGTACAAATATTAAAATATAAACAATATAAAAAATCAACAGAAAAAAGCCTCTTTTTACAAAGAGACTTTTTCTTAACCACTACAAATTTCGTACCTTAAAATACTAAATTACCATTTTTATCTTTTCTAAATAATTCTTTTGAATCAAATCCATAAGGATTTGTATTATATGAAATATTACTTGGTTTGTCTTGGTTTTTGTAATCAATATCATGTTTTTTAGCAATATTTTGATATCCAATATCAGACACTGCTAGAAATTTAACAACATTAGCAATTTTGTTATTTACATCGTTAGGCAATCCCATAGATAATAAAGCATCAGCTCTATCTTTATCTTTTACGATTGCACTAAATAAATTAGAATCAGTTCTTGCAATCATTACGTAAATAGTTTTCTTTTGTGCACCATTAGGAATAGATGATAATAATTTAATCTTTTGTTCTAATGGCAATTTTTTGAAATAGTTTGTAAAATATTCTTTTTTCTCAGCAGAAGAAAGATTATTATATTCACTTGGTGTTAAAGAAGCACCACTTGCAATTTTTGATTTTAAACTTGCATTTGAATCAGAATCAGTTGTTATAATATTTAATGAAGACTGACTATTTCTTATAGATGTTTCAACAATAACTCTAGGAAGTTCAGCTTCTTGAATATAGCTAGGAGCATTTTCAAGACTTGTAACCGCTTTTTCAATAGCTTTTTCATTCCCAGATGTATATACAACATCTAAAGCTTGTGATTGAACTGTAGGATCATAATTTTTAATATTTCCTGCAGTATGTTCTTGAACTTCAGAATATTTAGATTGCATCATACTTTTGTGCATATCTAATTGATTATCTTTATGACAATCTTGAATTTGATCAGACAATAAATTCAAAGCCTTTATTGCTTCACCTTTTTCCATTAAGGTCTCTGCATTATTTTTTAAAGTATTTAAACCTTCTGTTTGATTTTGTGCATAAAATCTTGTAACAGTTTTTGCATCAATTGCAGCTTGAGTTGCTTCTTTGTTACCTTCTGTATACATCTTCAAAACGGTATTTTGCAATTCAGCTTGAGATTTATCTGCATTAGCAGCTACATAATTTAAAGTTTCTTGAGTTGCACCATTTCTGACATTGGTATATATAATTTCTGCATTTTCAATATCTTTGACCTTTGTACCTCTATCGTACATTGCATTATCGACTTTTGCGAATTTTGAGCCGACATAAGATATTTCAAGAGCTTGTTCATCAGAAGAACGGCCAACTAAAGCTATTCCGCCAGCTTCAGCAATAGCTTCATTCTCATTATTTCCAATATTTTTATGTAATTCAACAGCTTCTTCAACTGATAAATCTTTTGTTGATTTAGTTTTCAATGATATTTCTGTTGCTGATGCGTTTTTATCAACAGAAATATAACGAACTCTATCTACCAATCTAGCTTTTTTAGCTAAATCGCTTGCAAGAGCTCTATCACCTTTTTTATACGCATCTGATGCAGAAGCCATTAAATTATCATACAAAACTTTTTTATCATTTCCTGCTTCTTGTTTCAAAATACCATATAAAATTTCAACTTTTTCATTTGGAAATGCATCATTATACTTTTCCGCGAACTCTGTACTTTGAATTTTAGAATACAATGAAGGAGGTTCTTGTAATTTTTGATTTTCTTCATTTGCAAGATTATTTAATTGAGAATCTGTTTCAAAATAATCTTTAGTTTCTGATAAATATTTATATTGATATTTTTCATATTTAGATAAATTTTGACCTTGCTTAATTTTATTATCTAAATAATCAAACTGAATTTGTTCAAGATTTAATTTTTCTTCACGCAAAACTTGAGAAACATCACCTGGACAAACAGATCTTTCTATACCTTTTTGTTTATAATAGTTATTTACAGATTCTGCAAGCAAATTATTTCTATTCCAAAAATCTCTTTCAGATTTTGTAAATTCAGGTTTTCTACCTTTTCCTTCTGCCAATTTCTTTTCTGTATCTAAATAACTATATACATATTCTTCTTTTTCTACTTGAGATAATTTTTGAAAATCTTCAAGAGACATTTCATTCATATTGGCAGCTTGGATTCTTGTCATAGTAGAATCTGCAATTGAGCTTTTACCATAATTTGTAAGTAATTTTGCTAAACCATTTTTATCATTTTTTACAGCTTCCAAACTTGATTTAAATAAATTTTGACGTTCTTCTTCTGTTAAATTATTCCAATCTTCTTCTGTTTTTGGATTAGCAGAATCAGAATATAAAAATTTATTCTTAGCTAATTCTAATGCAATAACATTAGCTTTTTTTTCTGAAGATAATTTTATAAATTCCCCTTTATCGAAAGGTTTTTGAGTGTCTGATAATTCAGATGTCTCTTGAGAATTTGAATTTTCATTTGATTCAGACTTAATATTATTGTCAGATTCTAAATCTTTATTATGAATATTAGCTTCTGAATTTTCTTTTAAATTATTCGCTTCAATTTCTTTATTAACTAATACTTGTAATTTATCTAATGGTAAAGATGTAGCATCTGGATATTTTAAAAGAATCGCATTTAAAACATCTTTAGTAATACCAAGTTTTTTTAGTAATTCTTCCTCTGTATATTTTTGAACTAAAGGAATAGTTTGAGAAGCATTTTTGGCAGATGCAGTATCGTTGGTTACTGTATTATTCTCAATTCCATTATTATTTATTTTAAAAGATATATTATTATCTATACCTGACATATGCTCTCTCTTGATTTTTTACATCATACATTTATAAAAACATGCCAAAAGCATGTATTTCAGCATGTTTTGACATGTTTACAATTATTTACAATTAATTATTCAAAATCTTCGTATTCATCTTCACCATCTAATGGCATAACAACACCACTATGGCAAATATATTCTCTTTCTACTGATTCACAATTAAATACCATACCACTTGTTAGTGGGCTATTATAAGCATTTACTAAGAAAATAGCTAAATCTTTATCTGATAAATAATATTTTTTCATATTATTATCATAAAGTTCAGTGATTCCATACTCTAACTTCACAGGAGAACTATCTCCACTATTAAATATTCCAGTAGCTATAATATTTTTACCAACAGCTAATTCTGGTGATCCATCTTTTTTTAGAGTTATTAAATCTACCTCATCACTATTAGGCATAGAATAATAAGTTAATATATATTGTCCGTTAGCTCCTTCTATATCATCAGAACCTACACGTTTATAATTATTACGTACAATAGGGGCAGCATCTTTTATTTTATTTTTTGGTGCAACATTTTGCAAATTCAAATCAGATGACGGTCTTATCTTTCTCGCTATTACATTTGGTTTTACTTCAGAGTTATTACCATTTAATTTAATTTGAGATTTTATATAATCACAAATTGGTTTATCAGTAATATAAGTTTTATTTCCGTATGTATTTTTACCCATACGAGTATCATATGCCTCAATTTCATCTAACGAAAAATTATTGCTTTCTGAACCATCTTCAGAAACAATTCCAAATTTATAAGTATTAAATTTATTTACCGTATAAAGTCGACCTTTAGAAGACACACCATTACGTTCTTTATAAAGAATTTGTATACTTTCAAAATTTGAATCATCATTGTCATTACTTACAAAATTTACATCATAAGTTGCAGTATAAGGAACTCCACCTGCAGATTTTCTATTTAATACAAAAGATTTTGTTTTTATAACATTTCCTTCATTTATCAAATTATTTTCTGGAGCCACCACTTCAATTTTTTCAGAATTGACATCATATAAATTAGAATTAGCTGAAGACTTAGCCATAGGACTCATAGCTAAAACTGTAGCTGCAAGAGGTACTGCTAATTTATGTGAAACTTGACTTATTGGTTGAGATGCATTTGGATTCTTTTTCTTTTTACCTTCAAAATTTAATTGATTTAAATTACTTACTAAAGTTGCAGATGTCACAGGTCTGATTGTCATAGTCTATACTCCATTTTCTTTACGCAGTTTTTACTTGCTTATATAAAGCAAGTAAAAAAATTTTTTGCTAACAATTTATTCATTAATTCCCTTACAAGCCTATTATATCAATTCATATCAGGTTTTGTAAAATAGTATATACGATATTAATATTTCTTTACACTTGCACCGTTTCTTTGTTTGTTGTACTTTACATGTGTAAAATAAATGTACCCAAATAAGGGTTTTTCCTAAAATAAAAAAATCTGACAAGTGTCAGCTAGAAAAATAAAAAGAAGGAGAACTCAAATGAGTGAAAGAAAATTAGTTGGAACAGGCGAAATGTTCAAAAAAGCATTGGCAGGCGGATATGCTATCGGTGCTTACAACGTTAACAACATGGAAATTTTGCAAGGTATTGCAGAAGCTGCTGAAGAAACTCAATCACCTATTATTTTACAAGTTTCTGCAGGTGCTAGAAAATATGCAAACCAAACTTATTTAATTAAATTAGTTGAAGCTGCTTTAGCTACAACTACAGTTCCTATCGCTTTACACTTAGATCACGGTGCTGATTTTGAAATTTGTAAAGCTTGTATTGATGGTGGATTTTCATCTGTTATGATTGACGGTTCAAGATTCCCATTAGAAGAAAACATCAAATTAACAAAACAAGTTGTAGATTATGCTCACCCACGTGGAGTATCTGTTGAAGCAGAACTTGGAAAACTTGCTGGTGTTGAAGATGATGTTAAAGTTCACGCAAAAGATTCAACATACACAGATCCTGAAGAAGCTGCTAGATTTGTAAAAGAAACTGGTTGTGATTCATTAGCTGTTGCAATTGGTACATCTCACGGTGCTTACAAATTCTCAGGTGAAGCTAAATTAGACTTCGAAAGACTTGCTGAAATTAAAAAAGCAGTAAATGAAGCTGTAGGATATGACTTCCCATTAGTATTACATGGATCATCTTCAGTTCCTGCTGAATTCGTTGCTAAATGTAATCAATTTGGTGGTCAATTACCAAATGCTCAAGGCGTTCCAGAAGATATGTTAAATTACGCTTCTAAACATGGTGTTGCTAAAATTAACATCGATACAGATTTAAGATTAGCTATGACTTCAACAATCAGAGAATTCTTTGTTGAACACCCTGAAAAATTTGACCCACGTGAATACATGGGACCAGGAAGAACTGCTGTTAAAGAAATGGTTATGCACAAAATGCGTGACGTTCTTGGTACAGCTGGTCACGCTCAAGACTAATTATATAATTAATCTTACGAAAAAACCTTCTATTTATATAGAAGGTTTTTTTATTTAATTTTTTTATACTCTTTGAAATATTCTCTATTTAAATTTATCTAATTTAAACGCACTTAAGCTATTAGAAAATTCATTATAAAGCTTTTTATTTGATAATTTTATTGTATCTCTTAACAAATCTAGCACTCTATTTTTGAAAAAATTAATAGAAAAAAAGGAACGACTTAATCGTTCCTTTTTACTTTTTCATATTCCAACTTAGTTAGTGTGATTTATTTTTTTAAGAAATCCGGAATTTCAATATTTGTAAAACTTGGAGAAACTTCCGGCATTGAAGATCTTCTAACTGTCTGCTGAGGTTGAGAATTTACATTTGAATTTGAATTAGAATTAAATGTACCAGCAAAGAAATCAGAAGCACTTAATTGTTTTACATCAGTTTTTACTTCCGGTTGCTGATTTTTCATTTCAAAACCTGTAGCAATTACAGTAATTTGAATTTCACCTTGAATATTTTCATTTACAGCTGTACCGATAATTACTGTAGCATCATCATTTACAGCATCATGAATAATATTTGCAGCATCAGATATTTCATGAAGAGTCATATCAGGGCCACCTGTGATATTAACAATTACACCAGTTGCGCCATTGATTGAAGATTCAAGAAGTTGAGAATTGATAGCGATTTCAGCAGCTTTAATAGCTCTTCCTTCACCTTGACCGCGACCAATACCCATAAGAGCAGAACCAGATGCTTGCATAACACATTTAACATCTGCAAAGTCAACGTTAATAAGTCCAGGAACAGTAATGATATCTGAAATACCTTGAACACCTCTTAACAATACTTCATCTACAATAATAAATGATTCTGTCAATGTTACTTGTCTGTCAACAACTTGAAGCAATTTATCATTTGGAATGATAATTACAGCATCAACAGCTTCTCTTAGTTTTTCTAAACCTTGGTTAGCTTGATTTTGTCTTTTACGACCTTCCCAAGTGAAAGGTTTTGTAACAACTGCTATTGTTAAAATTCCTAATTCTTTAGCAATTTTTGCAACTACAGGAGCAGCACCAGTACCAGTTCCACCACCCATACCTGCTGTGATAAATACCATATCAGCGCCATCTAATGCTTCAGTAATTTCTTGTTGAGCTTCTTCAGCAGCTTTTTCTCCTACTGAAGGATCTCCACCAGCACCAAGACCAGCTGTAGATTTAGCACCTAGCTGAATTCTATTTTTAGTTTGGCCATATTCTAAAACTTGTAAATCTGTATTCATTAACCAGAACTCAACACCAGAAAGTCCTGCTTTAATCATTCGGTTAACAGCATTTCCGCCGCCGCCACCAACACCGATTACTTTAATATTAGTAGGATTAATTGGAGACCTTTGAGTTTGATCATTGCTTGTTGTTTCATCTTTTTTAGCAAAGATATCTGATACGAAATTTTCCACTTTGTTACCTCATTTATATAATTGTATAGTTGTCTATCTACAATAGTATAATAACATACTATTTTAAATAGAAAAAAAGTACAAGAATTTACTTAAAAAATATGAACAAAAATTAATATAAATCAGAATAATCCTAATCAAATTACAAAAAGATAATATTAATAATTTTCGTAAGCAGGTGGTATTGCCCAATGTAATTTATTTCTTAATATAGAATAAAATTCTGAATTCTTCAACAACGCGAGTTTTGCGGTATAAATAGATTTTTCAATAACAATCTCTGAATTAATTTCATACAATTCTTGACCATCAGTAGATAAAACGGATTTTGAACTTGAATCTGTAGAAACTGTAATTTTTTCATAATCAGGAACAACAATTGGTCTTGCTGTCAAAGTATGCGGACAAATCGGCACAATTTCAAAAACATTCAAACTTGGCGATAGTACAGGGCCACCTGCAGAAAGCCCATAAGCTGTAGAACCAGTCGGAGTGGATACAATAATACCATCAGCCAAATAATCACATACAAATTTATCGTTAATTTTCAAGGAAAAACGAGAAGTTCTTCCCATATCTTGTCCCTTAATCACAAAATCGTTTAATGCTGTAAAACTTCCACTTTGTAACATTATACGGTCTTCAATAACAAAATTACCTTTTAATATCTCGTCTACAGATTTTTCAATATCCTCTTTGGAAGATTGAGACAAAAAGCCTAAACGGCCTAAATTTATACCAAAAATTGGGGTTTTATACTTTGCATAAAATCTTGCCGTTTTTAAAATTGTACCATCTCCTCCTATTACAAAGACAAAATCAAAACCATCTTTTAATCCGTCTATATTAAGAACATCAACAGAAAGTCCTTTTTCTAAAAGGATTTTTACAAGTTTATCTTTTATCTCTACTGAATGAGATATTTCTTGATTATAACAAACAGCAAAATTTTTCATTTCCATAACGAAGCAAATATAACATAATTTTATTATTTAAGCAAATAAAAAAGAGCTTATAAAAAGCTCTTTTTTGATTTAATAAGTCATTTCCCAATTATCATTAAGAATTCTACCAAAACAACCTCCACCACCTGCATCTGGAGCTTCTTCTAGAGATTGACAGTATTTTTTATATATATCCTCTCTTTGTTCATTGGTCAAAGGAGCATTAACATTAGCATCATCTCCAAAATCATCAACCCTGCCATTATTATATATATAAATCCAAAACAAATCCCGACCTTGAACATTTGGTCCTTGTGCTCCATTCACATCAACAGCCATATTGATTATTTTATTAGGTCCCTCTACATAATATGCAGGTCTAATCGATGCACCACTTGCTAAAACATAAGATTTTAAATTTCTAGAAAACATTTTATCATTTTCAACTGTACCATCAAGTTTTTTATACTGATCTGCAAAACATTCAGTCATTGAATCACACTCTTTAATAACTTTAAAATAAGTCTTAATCATTTTATCTACTGAATCTTGCGATGTTAAACCAGCTTCTTTCAAATTTACAGCATTTCTATCTGTTTGAAACATTTCCAGTACTTGCAAAGTTTCATTATAAACTTTATGTAATTGAATAACATAACTTTTTCTTTGATAATTTTGCATCAAAGTCGGTACTGTCATTGCTGAAACAATGCCAATAATACCCAAAGTTACTAATACTTCTGCGAGAGTAAAACCTCTGTAGGAGCCTAAATTATGCCCCCCCCCCGACTTACTTTACTTAACAATCTAAACATAAATGCTCCTTTCATACTATACAAATTAATTATAACAAAATTTTACAATCTTTTCAACATATAAAAAAAAGAGGCATAAAATGCCTCATATTCAACTATCTCTCTCTTTCTCATATTATTTTGACTTATTGTAAAGGAGCTCTCCACAATGAGTCATTAAATTTATTTTGATTAGCATTTACATCAACAGACAAAGTTACATTGCTTGGAGTAAATACAAATACTAAATCACCAACTTTTTGAGGTTTGCCATCTAATGCATGAGCTGCACCACAAACAAAATCAATTGTTCTTTGTGATTGTTCTTTATCCAATAGGTGAAGGTTTAAAACGATGGTTTTTCTATTTCTTAGATGTTGAACAATAGTAGCAGCATCTTCAAAAGAGCGAGGTTCCATAACTTTTACTTCATAACCTTTAAAATTAGGATGGCTTACAACTTTAATTTCATTTGTTCTGTCAACTGAAGGTTGTTGATAAGAATATTCTGGCTGAAGAGCTACGTTATCTTCTACAGGATAATCGATATCTGCTTCCTGAGCCATTTCATCAAAAATTGTTTCTCTTGGTTCAAATCCTTTTACTAAAAAATCTACTACTGATTTAATTTTGTCTGTTACTACTGCCACCGTTTTTCCTCCGTTTATCTTACTTTATAAATAATTTTCTACCAATCCTAAGCATTGTCGCACCGTGTTTTACTGCGATTTTGTAATCCTGGCTCATCCCCATAGACAATTCTTTTAATTTGTAATTAAATTTTTTTTCAAGTTTCAATTTAATTTGCAAAATATCTTCAAATAAATAATTTAATTCTTCATCAGTTGCCCCTAAAGGTGCCATATTCATTAACCCGCAAATTTCAATATTAGGAAGTTCTTTTATTGAATTAAAAACCTCAAATACTTCATCTTTAGAAAATCCAAATTTTTGTTCTTCATTCGCATTATTTACTTGAAGAAGAATTTTTTGAACTATCCCTGTATTACAAGCTTCATCAGATATTACTTTTGCGAGCTTATAAGAATCTACAGAGTGAATATAATCAAAATGACCTATAACTTTTTTCACTTTATTGGTTTGAAGATGTCCTATAAAATGAAATTTTGAATTATTTTTCACATCTGCAGGAAGATTATTTATCTTCTCAATTGCCTCAATTACTCTTGATTCTGCGAAATTCCTTAACCCTGCATTATACGCATCGATCATTGCACTTTCGTCAAAATACTTTGTAACCGCTATGATATTTGGTGTATAAGGTGCGATTTCTTCCTGTATCCGTAAAAGATTTTGTCTAACTGTATTGTCCATAAATAATCATCCTACCTCTACAAGAAGTTGAATATATTATTAATTGTACTCTATACATCTAAGGTGGACAACTTTTTTATTTTAAACCGTTCCTCCGCTTTTAAATTTTCCCCGAAACCATGATGATGACATGTTTTCAGCTGATTTTACATTTCTTCAAGTTTGGTTAATATTTTGTAATATTGTCTCTTTTAGGGCATGCTTTTTAATATTTTTGCCATATACCCGATGTACATTATTAGAATAAACTACATTTTCACATATTTTATCCTTTAAATGCATGAGATTTTTTGATTTTTTTAAAGAAATCTGTATATAATCGATTATGGATATTTTAGAAAAAGAAAAATTTAATAAAGCGTTTCAATTACACTCTGATGGAATATTAGACCAAGCAGAGACTGTTTATAACGAAATATTAGGAGAAAACCCTAAGAATGCAGAAGTTTTAAACTTATTAGGAGTTTTAAAATTATCACAAAATAAATTAGAAGAAGCTGAAACATTTATTACAAAAGCTTTATCTATAAAAAAAGACGCTTATTTCTATGAAAATTTAGCAAAAGTGTATGAAGCCAAAAAAGATGTTACAAAAGAAATAGAAATCCTTGAAGAAGCTATTAATACTCTAAATTGCGGGTTTGAAATATATTTCTTATTAGGTCTTGCATATAAAAATAATATAGAATATGAAAAAGCCGAAAAAGCTTACCTAAAAGCTATAGAAATTAACCCAAAATCAGAAAAAGCCTGCTATAACTTAGCAAGTTTATATCTATTTTTGAATAACCCTCAAAAAGCAATAGAATATTTTCAAAAATGCCATGAAATAAATCCTGAAGACAAAGAAGTCTTATATTTCTTATCATTAGGCTATTTAAGAATAAAAGATTACCAAACAGGACTAAAATATTTTGAAAACAGACTATGCAGAAATACTGCAATTATATCTCAGCAAGTAACATATCCAAATATCCTTAAAAAAGCTCCAATATGGCAAGGCGAAGATATTTCGGATAAAACATTATACACATACTATGAAGCCGGATTTGGTGATATGATTATGTTTGCAAGATATTTACCTGAACTGCAAAAAAGATGTAAAAAAATAATTCTAAAACCTCAAAAAGCTTTAGTACAACTATTTAAAGATAATTTCCCTGACGTAGAAATTATGAATTTATTTTACGAAGAAGACAAAATCAATTTTGATGTCCATCTTCCTTTTCTCAGTTTACCATACGTTTTAGGGCTTAATAATGAAGAAGTATTTATGCATCACGATAAATATTTAAAAGCTGTACCTGAAAAAGTTCAGTATTATAAAGAAAACTTCTTTAATAATGATAAATTTAAAATCGCAATAAAATGGCAAGGGAACACTTATTACGAAACAGATAGGGTAATAAATGTTGAAGCTTTTGCCCCACTATTTGACATAACAAATGTAAAAATATATTCAGCTCAAACATTTGAAGGTTCAGAAGAATTTGAAAAATTATCTTCCAAATACGATATAACTGATTTAGCGAGCAGCTTTAAAAATTTTTCAGACACCGCAGGAGCTTTAGAAAATGTTGACCTAGTAATATGCAGCGATACATCTTTAGCTCACCTTGCAGGAGCTATGGGTAAACCTTGTATTGTACTGTTACCTTACAACTACAACTGGAGATGGCACATGGATTTAACTCACTGCGACTGGTATGACAGTGTTAAATTATTCCGCTTAGGCAAAAAAGAAACTTGGAATGAATTAATGCTGAGAGTAGTTAATTCTTTGAATATAAAATAGCAAAAAATATATTGTTCAAACTTAAACTAAACATGAATAATATAAATATTTATGTATTAAATCATTCTAAAAACATATCATTCTTTGGAAACAGCCAGCAGTTTAGAAAAGAATATTCTCAAAAAGTACAAAAAAATCAATTATCAGAAACAAATATTTCAAATCTACAAGGACTCACAAAGCTATTCTCAAATGAAGGTCTAACCTATAATGAGACATTAAAAGCTGCAAAAAAGAACCCATTTATGTTATTTCATAAACCGGAAACAATGGAATATAACATAAAAGAAGTTGTCAAAAGGTTTAAAGAATTTGGGCTTACTAATGAAAAATATTTAAAATGTGCACTAAATCAAAGTGTATTATTCTCCATTTCCCCAAATACTGTTGAAAGAAATATAAATGAAACCGTTAAATTTTTTGAAAAATTCGGCCTTTCAACTAATAAATATTTAAACTGTGCGGAGCTCAACCCTTCTATATTTACATTAAAACCACAAACAGCTAAAAATAAAATAACCCAAATTGCCCAAAAGCTTAATATAGCAATTGAAGAAATCCTTGAAATGTTTATTAAGCAACCATACTTATTCGCATGCAGCGAAAAAGAAGTTATAAAAAAATTCGAAATATTCAAATACATTGAAGAAAATAAGTATTTTGATCAAAAAAAATCACTACCAGACTTAGATGAATTTAACAAATCAATTTTAAGAAAAAAATATACTAACTCAACAAATACTTGCTTTATGCAACTGCTTCGAAACAAAATTTCCAATAATCTAAAAAAAGGAACAAAATTACCGCATTTCAATCTTGAAAATAGTTTAAAAAATTTTATTATATTCAATCAAAACAACAAAATTGGATTTACAATACTTGACGGCAAATATGCTGATGATTTTATAAAATTTGCATCAAAATTATCTAGATCAGTAATCCATAAAAATATATTCCAAATAACAACTATAGTAAAATAGCTTATTTAACTTTTTGGAATATCATTACATATTCGTGTTTAAAGATGAAAAAACCGCCTGCGAGAGCTCTATATCGCCATAAATTAGCAGTTTTTCCCTTTGCACGTTCATTTCCTTGAATATCTTTTACAATAATTCCTTTTAGTCTGAAACCTAAATTCATCATTCTAGCCATACATTCAAAACCTAAAGGCTGAACTTCTGAATTTTTATAACTGTCTCCAATAATTAATGCTGCGAAACGGCCTTTTTCAAGCATATCGTAACCATTTTTTGCAACTTTTGCAAATAAATCATAAAATTCTTCAGTAGATTCACAGTTAGATAAATCTTCTTTTTTATCAGAAAATTTGATAATATCATCATAAGGCGGATGAAGAATTAAGAATTGAGCTTTTTCTTCTCTCATAATATCAAGACTTGCCTGAACTTTTTCTTTCGCTTCTTCTGAAGCAGAATCCGCACAAATAATACGAACATCTGTTACTAATTGTTTTGGTGTAAATTTTTGAGATACACTCTCTGCTAATTCATCTTTTAATTCAACACCAATACATCTTCTGCCCATATTAACAGCTTCAATTCCAGATGTTCCTGAGCCGAAAAATAAATCTAGTACAACATCATTTTTCTTTGTAAATCTTTCATATAATTGTTGAGCGATTTGAGGAATATAATTTCCATGATATTCGTTTGAATGTCCACCTTCTCTCAAGCGACTTGGAAATTCCCATAATGTATCAGTTTTTACATGATCATATGCTTTCCAATTATTCAAATCAATATCGCTATATTTAGTTGTTTTGACAGGTTTTACAACCTGCAAATCTGCTTTTTTTGAAGGTTTTAATTTTGTATTAATTCTCGCTCTTACCAAGTCTATATCTCCCTATAAAAAATTTTCTCTTTATAGCATCTTATAGAAATGTTTCAAATTTGTAATCAAACATTTAGATGAATTTGTGTTTGTTGTAGATTGAAAAATAGATGGAGGTATGATGTTCGAGGGAGCATTTACACTAAGCGATTTTTATAGAATAGCAGGATTTTTACTTTCAATGTACGCCTGCGTATCAAACGATATTATTCAAACTTTAGGTACTTTTTTAAGTGCCAACAAGAAAACCCCGTTTTATTATTTATGGGCATTTTCTGTTATAGTTTTAGTTTTAACAATTGGAATAGGCTGGGTAGTCAATGACGGTGATATGTCATTCGGACTTTTAACAAGAATTCCGGTAACTGAAAATTATACATTTTTATACTTGCTACCACCTATTATTTTAATTCTTTTAACAAGATGGGGAATTCCAGTTGCAACAACTTTTTTAGTTCTGAGTGTTTTTTCCGTAAGCGATGTATCTGTTATTTGGATGATGCTTACAAAATCTGTACTCGGATATGTCATAGCATTTATTGTAGCAATTATTATTTACAATATCATTGGACGTCCTGTTGAAAGATATTTTTACTATACACAAAAACGCTCTGGTGATACTAAAATCTCAAAATGGTGGATGGTTGCAAAATGGTGTTCTACAGCATTCATCTGGTCACAATGGTTAATGCAGGATTCTGCAAAATTATTCATTTACCTACCTAGAAAAGCGTCCATTTGGGAATTATTATTTGTACTTGTATGTTTCACAATATTCTTAGGAATACTTACATACAAACGAGGCGGTGATATTCAAAAAATCGTTAAAATGAAAACAAATGTACAAGATCCTCGTTCCGCAACTATTATTGATATTATTTACGCATTTTTATTAATGTATTTTATAAACCTAAACAATGTTCCAATGTCTACAACTTGGGTGTTCATAGGACTTTTAGCAGGTAGAGAAATTGCACTTTACCAAAGATTAAGATTTGAATCACCTAAAAAAATGTATAAACACATTATCAAAGACTTGTACAAAGTAACATTAGGTTTGATTGTATCAATTGTAGTTGTAGTACTATTAACTCAATTTGATTACGTAAAGCATTTCTTTTTCTCTCACTTCATAGGAGGCTAATATGGCTAGAATTCAGCAGTTATCAAAGCATTTAATAAACCAAATTGCAGCGGGAGAAGTAATTGAAAGACCGGCATCTGTCGTAAAAGAGCTCGTAGAAAACTCTGTTGATGCAGGCTCATCTAAAATAAGTATTGAAATTAATAATGATTGTAGAGATATAAGAGTTGCTGATAACGGCTGCGGTATTCACCCTGATGATATTATGCTCGCGTTTTCAAAACATGCAACAAGCAAAATCGCTTCAGATGAAGACTTATTCAATATTCATACTCTCGGCTTTAGAGGAGAAGCACTATCTAGTATTATTTCTATTTCAAAATTAACTTGTACCACAAGAACTGCTGATTTTGATACAGGTACAAAAGTTAAATGTGAGAATTCTGAAGTAAAACAAGTTGAAACAGGCTGTGCAGTCGGAACTATTATGGACATCAAAGACCTCTTTTACAATCTTCCTGCACGTTTAAAATTCTTGAAAAGCCCAAATACTGAATTTTCATATATTCAAGAACTCGTTCAAGCAATAGCTCTTGCACATCCTGAATGTTCTTTTGAACTTAAAAAGAACGGAAAAACAATGCTTAAAACAGCTGGGCAAAATAACCTTTTACAAACAATAAAAGAAGTTTACTCTGCAGATGTAATAGCGAATTTAAAAGAAGTCTTAAAAACTGACAATCTTGCTGGCCTAAAAATATCAGGATATGTAAGCACCCCTGATTATACTCGTTCAAGCAAAAAAAGTTATCATATCTACATAAATTCAAGAACGGTTAAATGTCCGATTTTCCAAAAAGCAATAGATACAGCTTATAAAAGTCTCATTGCAAACGGCAAATATCCTTTTGTAGTATTGAACTTAGAAATTCCGCCATCAGATGTTGATGTGAATGTCCACCCAACAAAAAAAGAAGTAAGATACAAAAATACAAACCAAATATTCAATTTCATCTACACTTCAATTCAAGCTGGACTTGCAAATTATGTTGAAAAAAATACAATTAATCCGCAACAATATACTCCAAATGAAAGTTTTCAACAAAACAATATTATTGATTTTGTTCAGCCAAAAATGGAACAATCTGGAGATATTTTCTTTGATAAGCAAGACGATACAATCTATGTATCTGATAAATTAATGGAGCAAGAAACGAAAGAATTAAAAGAAACTCAAGTTGAACAAACAGAACAAAAACAATTCTTTATCCCTGTTGAAAAAGAAACTGAACCTGAAGAAAATATTGTAGGTCAATATAAAAACACATATATTCTTGTTGAAAAAGAGGACGGACTGGAAATTGTCGACCAGCACATAGCAGAAGAAAGATACATCTATGAAAAATTAATGTCTGAAAAAAATATTGTATCTCAAATGCTTTTTGTATCAGATGTTGTACCTGTATCAAGTTCAGAAGCCGAACTTATAAAAGAAAACATTGATAAATTTGAAAAATTCGGATATGGAATAGAGTTTTTGAAAGATAATGAACTTATTTTCCGCAAAGTACCTCAAATGATTGCAAAAGTAAATCCTAAAGAAATTTTAGCAGACATTTTAGAAAATATAGACGGAAACATTGACAGATTAGAAGAAAAAATTCTAATCACAACCTCTTGCAAAGCATCAGTAAAAGCCGGTCAAAAACTCTCAATTTGGCAAATGCAGGAAATTATCAAAAAATGGCGTACGACAAAAATGCCATACACCTGTCCACATGGTCGTCCAATTGTAAAATTCTTCCCGCATAAAGAAATTGCAGGATTTTTTCAAAGAAATTTCTAGAAATTACCAAGGATAATCCTTGGCAATTTTCCAACCATCTTTCATTATTACTGTCGGACAACTATAACCTATCATATAATTACCGGCTGAAAACTTTTGAGTATTTATACATTCCCCAGCATAAACATGTCCTGCTTCTAATAAGTCCTCTCGATTTTTTGAATAAAATAAAGTTTTAAACCCCGAATCTGCAGTAGATTTATCTAATTCAAAATAAAAAACTTCTCTTCCTGAACGTGGATATTTAGGATTTTTTATATACGCATAGACTCTAGTCTGATTAGAAAAAGAATCCCCTCTTCTATAAAAACGAAAAGCAATAACATCACCAGTTTGTTTTACTAAATATCCACCTCCCATATAACCAGAAACTACTCCTCTATTATGATATAAATGGTAAATTGGATTTATCCCCAAACACTCTCGAGTAGATCCACATTGTCCTGATTCTACTACTTTTATATACGGCTCTATATAAGTTTGCACCCATTTATCTAATTCATCAACCCCATAATAATCCCAACCAGAAGGATCTCCATAATCAGCTCTTGCCATTTGAATAATTTGGTTTAATTCATTGTAAGCCTTTTTTACACTGGTTGCTGTAGCTTGTTTTTGGTAATTAGCAATAAACGCAGGCATTGTCAAAGCCACTACAACACCAATTATTCCCAATGTAATTAATACTTCTGCGAGAGTAAATCCCTTATTAGGAGCGGTTAATCTGCCCCCCCCCCGAAATTATTAAACCTTTTCATAACTAGCTCCTTTCCATAAAAAAACAAACTGCTATATAAATTATAGCAGTTTGTTTTAATATTTTCAATATTTTATTATTCTACATTTACTGACAAACAAGTCTTTTCATAATGTAATCTGTTATTAAACTGATTAATACGTCCCATAACTTCCTTAAACATAGGAATAGGTAAACTTTGTTTACCATCAGACAGAGCATTTTCAGGATCATGGTGTACTTCCATCATAATACCATCTGCACCAACTACAAGTCCTGCTTTCGCCATCGGTTCAATTAAATATCTCTGTCCAGTACCATGACTTGGATCTACAATTATAGGCAAATGTGAATATTTTTTGATAACAGGAATTGATGCTATATCCATTACATTACGAGTAAATGCGCTGTCAAAGCTTCTTATTCCTCGTTCACATAGTATTACATTTGGATTACCGTTATACATAATATGTTCTGCTGCTAGTAAAAATTCTCTAATTGTGCTTGCTAAACCTCTTTTTAAAATAACAGGTTTTCTGCATCTACCTACTGCATGCAATAATTTAAAGTTTTGAACATTTCTGGCACCAATTTGCAATACATCAACATATTCGCACATCATATCCAAATCAGAAGCGTCCATTACCTCTGATACTGTCAATAAACCGGTTTCTTCACTTGCTCTTTTTAAATATTTCAATGCTTTTTCGCCATAACCTTGAAAATCATATGGTGAAGTTCTTGGCTTAAATGCTCCTCCACGCAAAAATTCACATCCCATTTCCTTAGCAGCAAGTGCAACTTTTATAAGTCCATCATAATCTTCTTCAACAGAACAAGGTCCGACCATTGAAACAGGTTTGTTGCCGCCACCGATTTTTACACCATTTGCAAACTCAATTACAGTATCATCAGGTTTTCTATCCCTTGAGGCTAATCTGAATGGTTCTCTTATAACTTTAACTTCTTTTACACCATCAAATGCTGCCACTCTACCTGGAGTAACTGTCGTTTTATCACCTATCGCATCAATTACTGAATGAACTTGACCTTGATTAAATCTGATATCAAAACCATTGTCTTTTAAAAAATCAATTACTCTTTGTATCTGAACTTTGGTAGCATTACGCTCCATAATTATAATCATAGTTTTCTCCTATTTTTAATAATCGGCAAAAATAAGTGTACCACGAACAATTTATCTTAACAAATTATTTTATTTCACTCTTAATCTTTTTTAGCAAACTCTCTGCAGGGAAATAATCAGGTAGAATCTTTATACAATCCTCTAATGCTTTTTGTGCTTTTTCTATTTGATTATTATTGTAATAAATATAAGCTAACAAATAATGAAGTTCAGGATCATGATAAAAATAACTCTTTGCTCTATCTAAAAAAAACATTCCTTGCTCTAAATAACCATTATTATAAAACACACGACCGATAAACTTATGAACTTCCGGATTAATCGTAAACATGAAATCAGCATATCTTACGATTTTTTCAACATAATCACCCTTAAAATAGTGAATTAAAATGTTCAAATCAATCTCTAAAAAATTCCTAAGCTCGAAATACGACGGATATTCCCTTACATTTGCCTCAATCATTGAAATCATAAAAGAAGCCCAATGCGCTCTAATATCATTTCCTTTAATAGCATTAAATAAATTTTTTGCTTTTTCTAGATTATCAGACAAAAGTTCATAATAAGCATTCTCTAAAATATAACCTTTTTTAACGAAAAATTGCTGACAGTTATAATTTAATTCTGTCAACAATTCTTCTTTAGCTTTTTTATAATCTAAAATCATAATAAATTATTATTTGTTATTATCGTTATTGAAACTAAAATCAGCCATCATTGAATTCATCATCATAGCTTGCATAACTCTTGGGTCAATATTTTCACCTTTTTGAGCTTGAGTCATCAACATTGGCAACATATTCATCATACTATTACCATTGTTATTATTATTTCCTAACAACATACTCATTTCTGCCATTTGAGGATTTTGATATTGCATCATCTGAGCATAAGGATTTTCGGATTGAACAGAAATTGATAATCCTGCATCTTTCAATGTTTTAATCGCATTCAATACATCTTCATCACTTACTTGAGCAATTTTTTCATTATCAATATCCTTTAATGTAGATTTATTTTTATCAAATTTCTTAATTTTTTCAATATCTTTTTTTTCTAGCTCTTCTTTTTTATTTATAGTTTCTTTTATATTAATCAATTGTTTTTGTCTGATTTCATTATTTAACTCAGGAGACAAACCATTACCATAAGGTGCTCTGATAAATTTATCCAAATCATCTAATTCCTCAACAGGTTCTGGCTTTTCTTCTGCAACAACCGGATGACAAGCTGGGCCATCTGTCAAACAGTCACGACCTTTTGTCGCATATTCAACAAGATAGCTGTTTGAACTAAGTGTAATAACTTTTTCATATGCTTCAACTGCTTCATTTTTCATATTTATATGAGTATATGCCAAAGCCATATAATAATATGCAAGAGCATTAGAAGGATCTTTTTTAGTTAGAGAAAACAACTCTTGTAAACAACCGGTGTAATTTCCTGCTTTATACTTCGCTACTACACTTTTAATATTCGCATTAGGATAGTATATTGTATCTTTATCAAAATCAAATGTAAAAGATGGTGTTTCATCTTTATCTGAATCAGAAGATGCATTAGATGGTTTATTTAATGCTTCTGCATTTCTTTTAGGCGGGCTTATAGGTTCAAGTTTATCTATACTACTTGAAGCATAAGTAACAACAGAACTTAATATTAATAATGCTGCTAATGTCCAAACAATCTTCTTATTCATACATACATCCTTTTTTTTATTTTTAATTATTTTTTTACAAAAATCAAGCTTTTATCTTATTATATAACATTTTTTTTTATAAACATAGTGTAAATATATGATTTATCTTAATGCAAATTTACATCCGCAATAATTCTGGCGATACAACCCAAATTCTTTAGATATTTTATTTGTTTTTAAAAAGCCATCTTTTTTCTTAAAATCTATTGCAACATAATTTAACTCATAATCTTTTGCAACATTCTCACCTATTAATGTTAACTTTTGAAAATTTTTATGCGGACTTATCACCATAGAAGTCGTTATATTTTTGATCCCTTTTTCTTTTGCAAATTGAGCAGTTTTTAATAACCTTAATTCAAAACACTTGTCACATCTTTTTCCCTTTTCCGGTTCGTTTTCAAGTCCTGCAACTTTTTCATAATACAAATCAGTTTCATAATCACCTATGACCAACTCGCAATCTAAATTCTTACACAGAGTAATTTCTGCATCTAATCTTTTTTGGTATTCTTCAATAGGATAAATATTAGGATTATAAAAATATGCAATAACTTGATATCCCATATCTTTTAATAAAGATATAGGATATCCTGAACATATTGCACAACAAGTATGAATAATTATTTTATCTTTTTTCTGCTCCAAGTTTTTCCACCCATTCTTGGTATTCTTTATATGTTTTAATACCAATATAAACCTCATTATTTATCATAGTAGAAGGGGTACCTTGAATACCTCTTTTGTATGCATCATCAATTTGATCTTTAATTTCTTTTTCAGTTTCTGGGCTATTTGCATCTTCTTGCAATTTTTCCATATCAAAGCCCATATCTGCAGCATATTTTAAGACATCTTCTTCAGTTTGAGGTTTTTTCTCAAACAACATATTATTCATATCCCATAACTTTCCTTGTTTTTCTGCAGCAATTGAATATCTAGCATCAATACAAGAGCCAATATGGAAAGGTCCTTGCAAATATTTATTACAATCTGTATCTAAAGGAAGATTTCTATGAACAATCTTAATTCCTTTCATTTCCTTAGCCAATTTATGCATCATTGAATTATGTACAGGACAAATTGGACATTGATAATCGGAATATGTATAGATTATAACCTTTGCATCTGCATCTCCCAAAATATTACCTTTAATAGCATATTTATTTTTCTTATGAGTAAATTCTTTAAATTCGTACTCTCTTTTTACCTGTGGAGCAAATACAAAAGTAATTCTGGTATAAGCCAAAAATCCGCCCGCAATAAGCATTACAATTATAAAAGCAATTAAATATTTTTTTATTTTAACTGCATCTAAAAAGTCAATAAAACTTTGTTTTATAGAATGAACGAATCCGCCGTTTTTAAAATCTGTAGCAATACAACCTATTAAAAGGTTTAATACATATGTAAACGCACAAAGAACACATAATTTTTTAATTTCAAATAAACTCAAACATAATAAAATCATTGAAATTAAAAAAGAAATTAAACCTAAAGAAGCTATATAATCCATCGGATTTTTAAATACTTCCATAAACTTGAATAATCTAAAATTCTTTAGTTTCTTCGCAAATAACATTACAAATACAAACGAATAGAAAAACATTCCCCAATAAGCAAGAGGAATACCTAAAAATTGAGCTTCAGTCGTTTTTGCAATACCATCGCAATCAATAAATTCATTAATAGAACAAAAACTTGATAAAGCATATGGATTAAAATTAGCGTTAAAATATATTATTGCAAGTTTAATGGTAGTTATAATTCCTACTAAAGAAATAATACCTATAGCAATCTTTTTCTTAGTTTCTTTTTGCATACATACTTCTCCTATTATAAATCTATAATACAATTTTAATTATTATAAATCAATAGCATAAAGAAGAATAAATAAATCACCCTTTTGGAGAATTAAAATCTAATTCCAAAACCTTTAACTTGAATAAATTAATATTATATGTTATAATAATAAACATACATAGATTTATTATGCGAGGTTGATTTGAAAAAGAATATTCTTGATTTATTTTTGGAAAAAGCTTTAAATGTTCCTTTATGGGTAAAACAAGTAATTTATTTAAAATTAAGCAAGGAAATGCAAACCTTAGCTTGTGAAGATTTCCTAAGAAACAATCCAAATGACACTTTTTCTACATTCATTCCAACACTTACATTTAAAGGTAAAACAGAATTAACTGAAAGAAAATGCGGTCTTGATAATAATATATATAACTTTTTACAAGGCTGTGCTAATGAATATTCAATGTTAGAAATTTCTGTAAACACATTCCTTTCAATGGAAGAAGTCGCAAAATATTATGAATTATGCCTAGAACAAAATTTTATAAAAGTTCCTGATTCTAAAGAAATTCATGCTATGGCTGGATTTATTGCTGGAAAATTTAGAATTGGAGAATACTTTAAACAAAAAGGGGTTATCTCTGTAGATCAGTTACAACAAGCAATATTAGCAAATAGAGACGCTCAAGAATCGGGCAATCCTAAAAAATTTGGAGAAATTTTAATTTCTCTTGGTTTTGTAAAAGAAGATGACATAAAAGCTCTAGTTATTTTAAAAGAAGAAGCTAAAAAACGTTTCATCCTTGATTATAATACTGTTCCAAAACCGGAAACTACATTTACAAATGATAATCAAAAATATGAAGAAGAAATAGCAAATCTAAAAGATGAAAACTTAAAATTAAAAAGAAAAATGCTTCAACTTTTAGAATTAGTAAAAAGAAACGGTCATCAATAATTTTATTGATTATTTCATTTTTAATTTACCATCAAACCAATCATTCACCAAAATATTAAAATCAGCTTTTATATTTTGATATGCTTGTTGCGGATAAGTCCTGTTCTGAGTTTCAATACTCAGAAAATATAATCCTCTATTATATAAATTTTGAGCAGAAGATATTATTTCTTTTGGAATATTATTTTTATATATTTTACTTGCATGAGCAATTTCAAATAATCTACGTTTATCAAGCCCACTTAAATATTTTCTCAATGTTTTTCCGTCTTTTTCGACAACAAAAATTCTTTTATCCTTAAATTTCGCCATATATGCTTGCAATTCTTCAGATGATTTAAATTTCATTACAGAATAATCTGTATCCATTTGAGAAATAGCAGACTTATAATCACCTTTTTTCAAACTATCGACCAAATCCTTTTTATTCTCAAATATTGTTTCACCTCTGTTAAACACAAAATCCATCACAGCATCTTTAACAGATTGAGGCATTTTTTTATAAGCAGCATCTCCAATAATCATTTTTATATTCTGCTCTCGAACTAATAAATCCTGAGCAAGCATAGTATATATCTGGGAATCTGATAAATTTTTACCAACAAACCTTTTTGCTTCTGAATTAGATAATGCATGGCCAATACCTATAGTTTTTACCCCATTTTTGTCAGTATAAATTTTATTATGTTTTTCCTCCATAATCTCAAGAGATTTTAAATATTCCAAACTGAAGCCTGTAGCTTTAGCTACATCATTTATATTTTTTACATTCTTCACAGTTCTTGTTTCAGGAATTTTAATTACCTTACCAATTTTTAATGATTTCTCATCTAAAGAATTCAGAGCAATAATTGCATCAGGAGAAACATTAAACTTTTTAGCAATTGATTCTGCTGTATCACCTGCTTTTATTGTATAAGGTGGATTTTTGGTTATTTTTACAAATTTATTTCTAGCATTTTCTCTTGCAATTTCTTCATCAGAAATTTCTCTATACATTTGAAAACCTGAATTTTCAGATTTCTTAGTTTTTGGGAATATAGTTTCAGAAGATTTCGCTGGGATTTTTAAATTTTGACCAACAGATAACATATCACTTTTTATTCCATTAGCAGATTTCAATGCCTCAACAGAAACTCCATGAGATTTTGCAATAGAATACAAAGTTTCTCCGGATTTTACCTTATGGTAAACAACTGGAGATTGTTTTTTATTTACATTTTTCTGCTCTGTATTTTTATCAGAAGAAAAACCAAATAAATCTGCTATAAAATCTAAAAATCCTAAACCAAACATATTATTACCTTAATTATTCATAGTCTCTTCAATCGCATCAGCGACACACTTCATATATTTTTTTTGATCATAACTGGATAATAGAGAATTTGTAATATCTCCATTTGCAATATTTCCAATTTCTAATAATGAAGACGGAACTCCTTTAGTAGCATTATTTACATATAAATTATCGTGCGTAACATCTGGAGTTAAAGCCATAAAACCTTTTTTTAAGTGTTTGTTTATATTGTCTGACAACTCCTTATCAATATCTTTTGAATATCTAACCGTACACATTCTTGAATTAGGTCTTTCTTTTGCAGATTCTACATGGACAGAAAGAAACAACATATCTGATTTATCAGTATCACTAATTAATTCTCTAACCTCATCTGATCCTTTTTTACCGGCAATTAAATTTTCTAAGTAATGTTGTTTCGCCATACCGCCATTTCTTACAGCACCTGAAACAAAAATAACATTTGCCCCTCTGCTTCTTAATTCATCTGATAATTTATCAACAAAACTTTGAGCAACACGCCATTCTTCAATTGGCATTTCTTTACCTTCGGCATTTTTCACTGACAAAACAGTCCCTGGATCAAAATAACCATTATTTTGTTGATAACCACCATGCCCGGAGTTTAAAATTATTACTTTACCATTCAAATCACCATTATGAGTAGGTTCTCTTAACTCAGTTAGAGCCTCAATTTTTTTAGTTTCAGTATTATAATTTGGTAAAGGTCTTACAATATAAGGATTTTCTACCTTACTAAAACCTTTATCATTTTTACCGCTACTTATAGCCCATTTTTTTAATGTACCAGCAGTCACATAATTTCCACTGCCGTCTTTTATATTAGTTAAAGTAGAACTTGTAATATCTTCACTACTACCGCCATTTGAACTTTTCATAATTTCCATAGGATTAGATGATGATCCTTTAGGTTTTGATGGTACAGCTTGATGATTAATCATACTATTAATCATCGAATCCAATTTTTCTGTATTTACCATACCAATAAATTTTCCAAATTGTTTATCTAACTCTGCTTTAAATTCTTGTCTTTTTGAAGCATTAACAGTTTTAGTTTGCTTAGCTAAATTATCATAGACATTCATTATTGCATCTTTTCGCAAATCTTTAGAACTCCATACCTCAGAAGATATCGCATTAATTAAAGATTCATCATTATCAGGTAATTCATCATAAGCTTTGATTACTTGTTTTACATTTTTTTCATTTATTTGCAAAAATGCTTTACTAAAATCTTCTTTTCCTACAGCACCATAATTTGAAGATACTGCATCTCTAATTTGTTCTGCAATTTTTTGAGGACTTACAGAAGGTGTATCTTTTTTTCGAACATTACCGTTATCAATTTTCTTTACTTGTTTGGGCTTTGTTTTTTGTATTGTTTTTCCCGATTTTTCTTGGACAATTGCGTCTTTAGGGTAAACATAAAAATACTCACCTTTTGCAGGCTGATAATTTTTAGGTAAACCATTTAACTTTAACAATTCATCTAAAGTCATTCCGTTCTTTTCTGCTAAATATTTTAAACCTTTACCATCAGGAATTTTTTCGTGCGGAACATTTTTTATAACCTGACCTTTTGTTAAAGTATCTTTTGTAAGTCCTGTAAGTTTTTTAAAATCACTCAAAGACATATTAAATTTACGAGCAATAGCACTTAATCCTGTTTCATTACCACTTACTGTAACGATATATTCACCTTTAGCTCTAGCTTCTTTTTTTAATTTTTCAATATCTTTTTTAGCTTCAGTTGAACTATTATTTGTACTTGCACTTACACTCGTAATTTGAAAATCCATATAACAATATTCCTATTTCTTACACACATAAAAAATAACGGTATATTTTAAAACATTCTTTAAAAAATACCGCTATCTATCTTTATATTTATTTACAAATCAAATTATGTATTAAAAATTCTATCTCCGGCATCACCCATGCCTGGGACAATATAGCCTTTTTCATTTAAGCATTCATCAACAGCTGCTGTAATAATTTCAATATCAGGATAATGTTTTTGAATATTCTCAATCCCCTGAGGAGCTGCAATAATACAAATTACTTTAATATTGTCAATAGGAATTCCTTTATCTGCATATAATTTTATTGCTTCAATCAAAGAATTTCCTGTAGCTAACATTGGATCTGTTATATATATATAAAATTTTTCAGGATTAGGCGCTTCCATTGGAACTTTATTGTAATACCAAACAGGTTTTAAAGTCTTTTCATCTCTATACATTCCAATATGTCTTATACAAGCTTGAGGCAAAATATCAATAGCTTCATCTGTAAAAATAAGACCTGCACGCAAAATTGGAGAAATAATTAAATTTATATTCGGATCAACTGTTTTAGCCGTAAAAGTAGTCAATGGAGTTGTTACCTGAGTATCAACTAGCGGTAAGTTTTTTGCAGCTTCATACAAAAGACATCTTGTTATTTTTCTTGTCGCAATTCTAACCCCTTGACTATCTGTATTTTTATCACGCATTGTGCATAAATTTAATAACACGACAGGATTATTAATTATTCTGACTTTCTCTTTGTTCATTTTTTACCCCTTCTTTTTTTAAAGTAGAAAATTCTTTTAACCATTTATCCAAAAGTCCCATATTACTTTGAATCTCTCCGACATTAATACCTTTTCCCATTTCAACTGCACCTGTTTCTTTTGCAAAAAATGAAAGTTTTGTAGATATAGAACCTATTTTATCAAACATATCATTCAACAAACCTAAAGAATCATGTAAGCGCTTAGGAGATTGAACAACAATCAATTTATTTTCTGCAATACTTTCATCTGTCGGAGGATAAATTTCTAAAGATTTAGATCCTCCCATACCGTTAAACTCAACAGTTGCGATAGAACCTTTTGGCAATTCAATATCTTTTGCAGTTATAACAATTTTTAAATAAACTTCATTAGAAACGATTTTAACCTTCTCAATATATCCGACCGGAACCCCCATAAACTTGACAGGAGAACCAACAATTAAGCCATCTACATCAGGCATAAAAATCTGATATGTAACAAGCTCTTTTTCCTTGTGATAATGGTGAATTTTAATACCAGCCACTGCAACACATAATACAAAAAACCAAATAACGAATTCTATTAAAATATATTTGTGAATTCCGTCAAAAATTTTCATAAGCCAATTATACAACAATTCATATTTTTTTGCCACTTGCCAAATTTTTTTTTGTATTATAGTATTAAATATATATTAAACAAAAAGTGAGGTTTTAACTTATGATGGATCAAATAATAAGAGTTGCATGGGATTTAAACGAAAATACCGACAACAGATATCAATTAGTATATGAAATTGCAGAGCTTGCAAAAAAACTTGTAGATGAAAACCAAGCTAAAAAAGCTCATGATGATTTCAATTTTGAAGAAAATTTTGACACAACTTATAAAAAAGAAAATCCTGTGGAACATGCCATAATGGTTAAAGCTGCAGAAGCTGATGATGACCGTTTAGTAGGTTAATTTCACTAAACAAATGGATAAAGTTTTATAAAAAAGTTAGAGATTACTCTAACTTTTTTAATGGGGAAAAGGAGTTTATATATGCAAAACACAATCGAATTTATCAGGGAAAAAACTAACGATTTTAAACCGGAAATAGCTATTGTACTAGGCTCAGGACTTGGAGAACTAGCTGATGAATACTGTGATTATGCGATTCCTTATAATGAAATCCCTGACTTTATTAAATCTACTGTACATGGACATAAAGGGAGATTAGTTTTTGCAGAAATTCAAGGCAAAAAAGTTTTAATGATGCAAGGACGTAACCATTTTTATGAAGGACATTCCATGCAGGAAATAACATATCCTATTAAAGTAATGAAAGCTCTTGGAATAAAAACTCTAATTCTTACAAACGCAGCAGGAGCTGTAAACGAAGAATACAGACCTGCAGATTTAATGTTAATAACTGATCATATAAATCATATGGGCTCAAATCCTCTTATAGGACCAAATGATGAAAAATTAGGGGAACGATTCCCTGATATGACAGAAGTTTATAAAAAATCATTAATCAAAATAGCTGAAAAATGTGCTAAAGATCTAAATATAGATATAAAAAAAGGTGTATATTGGGCAAATTCCGGACCATCATATGAAACACCTGCAGAAATAAAAATGATTAGAAAACTCGGCGGAGATGCTGTTGGAATGTCTACTGTACCGGAAGCTATCGTCGGGAATTATTGCGGATTAAATATCTTAGGTATAAGCTGCATTACAAATGCTGCAAGCTCAGAAACCAGCGGAAAATTATCTCATGAAGAAGTTATAGAAGCAGCAAATAGTGCAAAATTAAAATTTAAAAGCCTGATTTTATCAGTATTACAGCATTTATAAAAAATTTGTTAAATACTGTAAATTTTGTATATACTGCCACTTGTCAAAAAAACATGTTCAGTTAAAAATACATGACGGGAAGGAAAAAGACAATGCTTATAGGAAGATTAACGAACTACGACACAGTGAAACAACGACAAAAGTCAGCAGGAGAATTATCTCCAAAACATGTTCCTCTTTCTTCCGAGTTCATGTCATCAAAAAATTTAATAAACGAGAGACCTTTAAAAAGTATTTCAACCGATTTATCTTTTAAAGGTCTTTCTTTTAATGGGGATAAAAAACAACCTCCAAAAGATGACAAAATGAAACCACTTCTTTACACTGTAGGAACTTTAATAGCTACTGGCTTAGCTTTAAGATTTGCACCAAGCTATAAAAAAGCTGGTGAATACAGCGTTAATGAATTCTTGCAATTTGCAAAAAAACATACAGGAATAGAAAAAATTGGCAAAAACGGAGAAAAAATTCAATCTTCGATTGGTCAAGAATTATTTGAAAGTGTCAGAGATTCTGAACTTACAAAGAAAATGGTTGAAATCAACGGAGATAAAATCACTTTCAACAAAAAGACTATTCCACAACTTATTTGGGACGGCTTAATTTATCCTGTAAAAATTCTACCAGCAGATATTTTAAACGGAATTGTTACATTAGCAGGAAAAATCAAACCACTTAAAGGTTGGGCAGACAAAACACTTCAACAACCATTCTTCAAATCTATAAGACAACGTTCAAAAGTTGATGCAAAAGTAAATTCTTTACGCGGCTTATTTGAAACAATGAAAGATGTGAAAGGAAAATCTGATGCTGAAATTTCATCTAAAATATTCAGACAATCAGTAAAAATGTTTGACCCAAAAACAGGAAACTATGATACAAAACATGAAAGATCACTAAACAGATTAGTATCAGGTCTTCCTCCTGCAATATTCCTTGCAAACGATGCTTATAACCTATCAAGAATGATGGATGATGACAAAAAAGCAGCATCTCACGAACAAAAAGTAAGATTTAACCAAGAAATGGCAAGAATTGGCTTCAATGCATACATAACACTTGTAACATTAGGAGCTTTAAACAAATACATCAACAATTCTAAAATGGGTATTATGTTGATGACAGCTTTAACAACGCTTACAACAGAAGCATTCTCTCGTGTAATCAACGGTAAACACATTACAAGATTAACTCCAGAAGAAGCAAGAGCTGAAAATGAAAAAAATCATGCACCAGAAGCTAATATTAAACCTGATTTATCATTCAAAGCATCAGAAAACAAAGAAGATAAAGAAAAACAACAAAAACCTCTACTATCATTAAACACAGTACTTAAAGCAGTAGGTGTAATTATTGGCGGAGGATTTGCAGTAAAAGGCCTTAGAAAAGTTTCTTCAATAGATAATGCTTGGAAATCATTCTCTGGCTACTTCAAAAGACATTATAATGATTTAACACAAATTAAGGATTACAGAATTTCAAAAGAAAAATTCAACGAAATTACTAAAGTACTTGATAAAAACGGCTTCAATAATTTAGCTGAAGAATATAGAAACATCGCAAAAACAGCAACAAATCCTGACGGTACAATAAGTCTTGGGGCAAAAGATAAGAAAATTAAACCATTCGTTAACTTCTTCTTAGCTCCATTCAAATTTGTATGGAAATACGGAACATTACCATACACTGTAATTGATGACGCGATCAAATCACTAAGCAAAAAATCAAGTTTCTTAAAATTAGATATAAAGGACAAAAATACTCTTAGCACAATTGTAAAAAATTATGCAAAAGAAAAAAATGTTCCAGACGCAAAAGCTTTTGAAGAATTTATACAAAATGTTTCAAGCGGAAAAATTGCAAAAAATACAAAATTATCAGCAGATGAAGAAGAATTGCTAAGAAGAATTTCAAATGTATCATCTCTTGCAAAAAGTATTGAAAACATCGGACATCAAGCAGCTAAAAAGAACTTATCACCAAAAGAATTCCAAGATTATGTAAAAGACAATATCCTAAAATCATTTAACGTAGATACAATGTCTAACGTATCTAACAGTGAATTATCAAACCTTGCAAAAACAGCAGCTCTGGCTGCTACAATCTGGTTCCTTATGACAGATAACTACAACATGGTAATGTTGAAATCAAACGGTAACGATGTCGAAGGTGCTAAAACAAAATTCAAAGAAAGATTTGTACAAGAAGGTTCAAGATTGTTCTATCAAACACTATTAATTGACCTATTCAACAGCACATTCAGCAAACAATACCACCAATCATTATTCGGAATGAGCTGGATTACATTCACAAATACAACAATAGGTGAATGGCTGACAAGAAAATCAGTAGGTGTTGCAGTAGGAACACACTCAAGAGATCAATTAATTGCTCTTGAAGAAAAACAAGATAAAGCAACAGGCTTCACTAGAAAATACTATGACTTTATGAAACGATTAACAGGTAAACGATCAATAAAATCTTATGAAGTTGCACCTAAAAATTCAGAAACTAAAATAGATAATAAACAAGAAACTAAACAACAAGATATAAATTTTACAAATAATTCAAAACTTTCAAAAATGATTAGGAGTTAATAAAATGATTCAAAAAATTAATTCTTCAGACAATAAATACAATCTTAAACAAAATATAATCCTTGCATCTATTGGTGGAACAGCTTTAGGAGCAATAGAAGCAAACGAAACTAGAAAAGAGTTAATATCTACAAAAGAATCATTTAAATTTTTACTCAAAACTTTATTTTATAATAAAGAACATAATAATGCTATTGATGAATATTTTAAATCAGAATTAGAAAAGATAAGTTTTAAACACATAAAAGAAAAGACTCAAAAAAGTATAGATGAATACTACCAAAATACAGCTAAATTAATTAAAAAGACTAAACAAGATTATAAAAATAACATAAAAGACATAAAATCAAAAGCACCTTTAAAGATTGCACTAAAAACGTTAGGCGGTGCAGCTATAGGCCTAGGTATAAGCCTTTTAATCAACTACATTAAAGATAAAACAAAGAAGAAGTAATATAACTTGTTTTTTGAGGATTAATCTCTTTATTGTTATTCTGCCAAAAGAAAAATCCAACAGCGATAGCTGCGACAAGAATTATAATCAAAAAGATTTTTGTTAAAATTGCAAAAATCTTTCCGATTATAAAAAGAACGATTATTATACCTAAACCTATTAATAAAAAAGTAAAATCCATTTATCTAACCTTATTTTCTTCACCTTTGATAAGTCTTTGAATATTTGAACGATGAAGCCATATTATATACAAAGCTCCTAATGTGCAATAGCCTACATAAGCGATTGGAGCTTTAAACGCCCACATAATAAAAGGAGAAAGAGCTAAAGCGATAATAGAGCCTACAGATACATATCTTGAGAAAAATGTAATTACTGCCCATATAGCTGCAATAATTAATCCAACCTGCCAATTTAGAGCCAAAATAGTTCCGACTCCTGATGCCACTGATTTACCTCCTGTAAACTTCAAAAATATTGATTTACTATGACCTAGAATTACGGCAATAGCAGCTAATACAGGCAATAGACCAATTCCTGTGAAAGATTTTGCAAACATTGCAGCCAATACAACAGGCAAAGCTCCTTTAAAAGCATCTAATAAAAGAGTTATAAAAAACCATTTTTTACCCATAACTCTTTTCACATTAGTAGCACCTGTAGAACCTGAACCAATAGTTCTAATATCTTCCCCGGTAAAAGCTTTTACGATTATATACCCTGTAGGTATAGATCCAATTATATATGCGCTGATTACAACCGCTAATAATTCCAATATTTTTTCCATAATTCCCCTCTCTTGTATGACAGATTATAACAAAGATGTTGTAATAATTCAACAATCTATTATAATATATAAATAATGAAAAAGTTTTTAGTTTTATTTTTATGTCTTCAATTTATCTTTCTTCCAGCTTTTGCTGAATATGATTTTTCAGACGAAGCGCAAGCAGAATTTGATAGAAAATATAAACAATTTCATATCAATAGCACTGATTTTTCTAAAAAAAGAAATAAAACAGAAATTAAAAATAACAACAATGAAAGAACTAATTACTCTCCTATTGAATTAAAGCAAGAAACTCCAATTAATCTTGAAATAAAAGCAACACCAAATAAAACTCTTACAGGCTCTGTAATAGAAATTCCTGAAGGTACAACTTTTTATATAACATTTGATTCTGGTATAAATTCAGGAAGTCTTGAAAAAAATGACAGACTAATTGCCTCTCTTACAAAAGATTTTATATATAACGGACTACTTATTGCGCCTGCAGGAAGTCTTGTATATGGGAATGCGACTTATGCAAAAAATGCAGGATACGCTTATGGAAGCGGAGCTTTAGAAATTAATTTCAATCAAATTATCACCCCTGATGGTAATATAATTGCAATCTCTACAGAAAAAATTTATATGGAAGAAAAAAGTGAACGTGCAAAAAAAATGAGTAGAGATATGCTAATCGGGGCATTAGGCAGTATGGTAGTAGGAACCATTTTTACTGCAATAGGCGGAGGCGATGATTGGGGTAGAAATATGTTAATATATGGCGGGCTCGGAGCTGCAGGTGGTGGCATTAGAGGAGCATTGCAAAGAGGCGAAGATGTTGATATTCCTGATGGCACTACAATTGAGCTTAAACTCAGTCTACCGTTAAATGTTTCTCCATACAATAAATGATTGCGAGTAACTTAAAAATATGATATATTATTTTTAGCAAATAGTTTTATTATAATTGGATATTAATATGAAATTAAATAAAAGATTGGTTACATTAGGATTATTAATACTGGTATTATCAGTTGCCTTAAAATTTATCTGGACAGGTTTAAAACAAATTAAAGTTGATGATTTTCACCCTGCAGCAGTTATTTTTGTTATAGATTCTTCTGCTTCTAATCAAAAACACTTGCCAGACCAGAAAAAAACTTTAAGACAAGTTTGCAATCTATTGGATCCTGAAGATCAAATTAAAATTTTAAGAGTTTCTGAAGATGCATATTTGATTTATGAAGGTAGCCCAATGAATGGAAGTACCATTACAAAATCAATGGATGCATTCACAAAATATGATGAAAAAGATTATGGTACAGCATATGGTACTGGCTTAAAAAAAGCCTTTTCTCATGCACTTACAATGAAAAAAAATGGATATGTTCCAGCTGTTGTTGTAATAGGCGATCTTGAAAATGAAGGAGCTATAGAAAAACAAATTAACTGGGATATTTTACCTAAAAATGTTCAAAACGTAAAGAAATATGCACCTGACATCTCAATGATGTTCTTAGATGCACACCCTGCAAAACTTGATTTAGTAAAAGAAAAACTGACACCAGTTTTAGGAGAAAATCACTTGATTGTTGCTCCAAAACAAAACATTGATAAATCAATCAGAAGATTTCTTCACGCATTAGGGAGATAAAAAGTTTTAATTTAACAATAAAAGAGGAAAATTAATGGCTATAGTAATATCAACTTCACAAGGTGAAAAAGTATTCAACAAAGATGTTATAAATGTTGGTACAAATCCAAACTGCGACATAATTTTAAATACAGGATATGATGTTTTACTAACTTTAGAATATAAAGCTTCAGAAAACAAATGCATTATTATTAATACATTTAAAAATAATAAAGTCCTGTTCAAAGGTCAACCAATAAAACGAGTTGAAGTTGGAAATGTATGTAAACTTATGTTTGCAGAAACTAATGAATTTTTAAGTGTAAAAATTATAGCAGAAGCTCCTGTTAATAATACTAAAACAATAACCTCAATCGCTAAAGAAGATTTAACAGAAGAAGATATGAAAAAACTGTATGGTAAAGATGTAAATGCAGTTACTAAAGTTAAACTTGAAAAACAAAAAGAAGACTTAGAAGATGCAAGAGTTGCAATTATCAAACAAGTAGCTTTTCATATCAATGATTTAAAACAAAAATTATCCACAAATTCTAAAACAAGTATTTTCTTACATATAGCAATGTTTTTAAGTGCTATGGTATGTGCATTTGGTGTTTCAAATTACCTTATGGGACTTGAAATCAAAGAATCAGCAAACTTTTTACATATGCCGACTAACATAAAAGTTTGGGGCGTATATACTATTTTGATTTATGGAATATGTTTGCTTTTAAAACAAGGAATTTATCTATATTTACAAAGTAATATTCAAAAAGAAATGTCTAAATCAGCAAAATTAGGACAAAGTTTTATGCTGATTTTCTCATTAATATTTGTACTTGGAATTTATGTAGTAAACCTTATTTATTACATGAATTTGAATGATTTTATGACATTTGCTATTTTTATCTCGTTCTTTTTCTCAGGTATAATGGCTGTTCTCGCCATAAGTTGCGGATATTTCAAATGTAACGGTATGGAATGGGCTATGACACTTGATAAATATGAATATAGAGAAGACTTTGAAAGTGTTATAAAATCTTACAGACAATGGATTGAAAGATATATTAACAGTTTAAGTAATTCTAAATTGCAATATATAAAAGACAAAATGTTCAACCTTCAATTAAAATCAATCGGAGAAATTGTTGTTGGGATATTGACCGCACCATTTTTGGCTTACGGTGTATCAAATACTCTTGCAATGTGCTTTCCTGAAGCTGCAGGTTGGGTTAGAATTTCAGGATTAAGAATAAGTCCAGTATTTTTAACTCTTGCGACATTTTTAATTATTTTTGCATTCTTCTCTTTTGTAAATGCATTTTTCTGTACAAAAAAAATTCAAGGATCACAAGTAATTAAACAAGACGGTTTTTCTGATTATCAGCACCATGGAGTTACAATATACGGACTTGAAGGTGTAAGAAGATTAAATTCAGAGAAAAACAGATCTCTTGCAATCGCTTGTGCAATTATATTTATTGAATTTGCAATGAACGTATCATATTTTATGACAGAAATAGGCGGAGATATGCAGGGAATGTTTTTAAGTTTAGTAGCAGCACTTGTACCTACTGCACTTTTAATTGCAGAAACAATGATGTTAAGCCAAACAAAATTTGATATTTATGCTTGTGACGAATTATTGGCAAAAGTTGATAAAGATTAATTATGGATTTTTTAAAAATATTTGTTGTAATATCATTTCTTATAGTAACAGTACTTACGCTTAAATTTCATCCCAAAATGCACCTGCCATTAATTATAGAAGATGAAAACTTTAAGTTGACAAGAATTAGTGATACTATATCAACAAAAAATATTCCAATAAATCCGACATTAAACAATCAAAATTCTCAAAATAATCAAGAACAAATAGAAGTTAATATTCAACAACAACCAATACAACAAGAACAAACTAAATATGTATCATCTGGAAATACTAACCCAATACAAAATGAAAAAGAAGTAAAATATAACACAAATCAAAATGAAAATATTTCACAAATCGAACTTCTCCAATATCTTTTAAATGAAGTTGAAAAAGAATACAACAAACAGACAAATCAACCTCAACAAAATACAGAACAACAAGTAAATACCCAAAATTCAACAACTGGCAATTTCAACAATCCATACATGACAGAACAAGAAGAAATTATTGCTTGGAACAGATGGAGAAGTAACGTTCATAATCAAATAATGAGAGATTCTAATATTGCATATGCTCCAATAGGTACAATGTTTTCTTTTAACTTTGTTGTTGATAAATTTGGGAATATTTCAAATATAAAAGTAGATTGTTCTGATCCAAATTACATGGATATTGCCAGATATAATGTAAAAAAAGCAATAACTAAATTACAAAATCAACCAATTCTAAATTTTCCCAAAGGTACTCAAAGAAAATCTACAGTCGTACAAGGTTATTTCTTTATAGGATTTGAAGAAAGATATTCTACTCCAAGCAATTTTTCAGATTATGAAAGGGTAACGTACTAATGAATGTAACTAAAATTGCACTAATTACAATTATATTTTTAATCATTCTTGCAGTAGTAACATCTATTGCTGCGAATATGAAACCACAAATGCATAAAACTATTATGCTTGAAAATATTATATTTAAAAGGAGCAAATAAGTGCTTAAAATCATTTTAATTACACTTTGTATGTTAATAGAAATACCATTTATTTTTAAATACATAAAAGCTAAAAAAGAGTTTGATATAATTAGACAAACTGCAATAATAATTATAATGACAATAATTATATTAATCTTTTTTGGTATTTATAAATTAAGTTTATTTATGATAGGATAATCTTGTTATGTATAGATGTAAAGAATGCAAAACTGAATATAAAGAAAAAGTTGAATACTGCGAATGCGGGAATAATACTTTTGACTATATAGAAGATAAAATTCAAGCAAAAAAAGAAAAGGCTCCCCTTTCACTTGAGCAAAAATCAGAACTTGTATCAAGAATATTTTTTGTACTATGTATAATTTTGTCAATTATAATTTGGTCAATTCCTATTGGTAATACTGCTGCAAAAAAACAAAAAGCAGCTCAAACAAAACCAAAGACAAATATTAACAAAACAATTCCAAACATCGATAAAATTTGGGATGACACTCCAATATATCAACAGCAAACCCAAGGGCAACAGTCGGAAGTTAACAACATACAAAAAACAATCCCGTTAACGTCAACGCCTGTTGACTATGCCAGGCGTGTAAAAAACTCTCAAGCGAACTCAACTCCTAAAATAAAAGAGTCTCAATTTTTACCACATAATAATATTCCTAAGGAGCCCCAAAAACCAATTTACAATCCAAACAGTATAGAAATGCTGAGATATAAAAATCTTTTAAGAGCTGCTTTATTTTCAAAATTTGCTGTAGGAAGTATTCAAGGTTCAGGAGAATGTTCTATTCAATTCTCAGTAGATAAATCTGGCAAATTAATAAACAGAAAATTCACAAAAGAATCTTCAAATAAAGGGCTAAACGACACTGTCTACTATATGATGATGAGTGTACCAAAATTCACACCACCTCCTGATGAATATAATGGAGAAACTATTAGAATGAATTTTAAAATTAACAATGGGGATTATGAAATCACTATAAACTAAAATTAAAATTCAAAATAATCACAATTTCATCATTAAAGAAATATTTTGGGAACGGTTTAAATGGAGCAGCAGCCTTAATTGCAGCACCGGCATTATCATCAAGAGCTTTAATTTTTGATGATTTTAAAATCTTGCATTTTTTGACTGACCCGTCTTTATTAAGAGTTAAAGCCATTTGTACCAACAAATCTTTTTGACCTTTTGCAAGAATATCAATTTGTTTTCGTGGTGGCACTTTCCAATTTTTTACAACTTTTTCTTTTACTTCTTTTACATAAGGAGTGTAGTCAATATATTTCCCATCAGAGGTAAATACATAAGATTCTTTATCTGAGACAAAAACTTGAACTGCATGCAAATTTCCTGATGGATAATCATATAAAATTCTGCATTTCATAAGTTCAGGACGTCTGAAAGA
>CAUDIU010000002.1 GCA_958449715.1 uncultured Clostridium sp.
AGCAGCTATAAAAGCGAAATTTGAAAATGGTCCAAAACTATTATTTCAAGCACTAATTTATCCTGTAGCTGATACGGAAATGAATACAGAATCTTACAAAGAATTCAAAGACGGACCTTGGCTTACTAAAAAATCAATGGAATACTTCTTTGACTGCTACAAACCTAAAAAAGAAATTAAAGAAAATGATATGTTTATATCTCCATTAAAAGCAGAATTACAAGATTTGGAAGACCTACCTCCGACTCTTATCATTACTGCAGAAAATGATGTTCTGAGAGATGAGGGAGAAGCTCTTGCAAGAAAGCTAATAGATGCGAATGTCGATACAGCCTGCGTAAGAATTAACAACACAATTCATGATTTTATGCTGCTTAACGCTTTAAAAGAAAGCAAAGCAACAAAAGCAGGATATAAAATTCTTTGCAGATTCTTAGGTCACGCTTTAAATAACAATTAATATTCAATTGCTATTTTTAAACAATTATCAGATTTTTTCTCAAAAAGCTCATAAGCATCTTTTATGTCTTCAAACGCAAATCTATGAGTAATTAAAAAATCTGTGGATATTTTTCCTTCAGAAATATATCTGACCAAGTCCTTGCAATGGACAGCATCGACACCACCTGTTTTAAAAATCAAATTTTTTCCATACATTTCAGGTAAGGGAAGAATTTGATTTTTTTCATACATAGCAACAAGAGCGACAATAGCATTTGGTCTTGCAATTTTATAAGCCATTTCAAAAGTATTTTCACCACCTGCAGCTTCAATTACGGAATCTGCACCGTAATTTGTAATACTTTTAATAGTTTTTTCAACATCTGAATTATTAGGATTAATTGTGAAATCTGCAAAACCTAATTTTTTAGAAAGTTCAAGTCTTTTTTCATCAATATCAATTCCGATTACTTTACCTGCTCCCATAAATTTTGCACACTGCATTGCACAAAGCCCGACAGGGCCTGCTCCAATCACAGCAACAGTATCACCTTGATTAATTTCACAAATCTCAGCACCCCAATAACCGCTTGATAAAATATCTCCTACAAATAATGCGTTTTCATAACTTACATTATCTGGTAATTTTGTAAGTCCGTTATCCGCAAAAGGAACTCTCACATATTCCGCTTGGCAACCATCAATTTTGCAACCTAATTCCCAACCGCCATTTATACAATTATTCACAAAACCTTTTTTACAAAATTCACATTCTCCGCAAAAAGTTTCACAATTAACAGATACTCTATCACCTTTTACAAAATTTTTAACCTCACTCCCAACTTCTATAACTTCTCCTACAAATTCATGCCCGAGCACAACTCCATTTTTTGCCAAAGGCACAAAACCATGAATTATATGTAAATCACTCGTACAAATCGAAGATAAAGTAACTTTTATAATTGCATCTTTTGCATTATTAATAACAGGCATAGGTCTTTCGACCATTCGAATTTTTCCGTTTTCACAAATCAAAGCTTTCATAAAAAAAGTTTAGCATAAAAAACTCCGAAAAAATCGGAGTTTTTTATTAAGATTAGAAATAAAAAAATAGTTTTAATCAGCTTTATCAATCGTTACCATATTAATAATTAAGCCTAAAAAAGCCAAAACTACCGACCCTATAAATGCGCTTAAAAATCCCTCGACATCAACCCCAGGGGCAAGATAACCAGCCAACATTAATAACAAAGCATTAATTACTAAAGTAAATATTCCTAATGTCAAAATATTTATTGGTAACGTAATAAATACAATTAAAGGTCTTATAAAAATATTTATAAGAGCAATAATCACAGTCACAAGCATTGCACTTTGAAAATTTTCAACTTCGATACCTGGAACTAACCAAGCGACAAAAACAATAGCTAAAGCAAATAATATCCAACGAACAAGTAAGACCATAAATTTATCCTTTCTTTATATATAATTTTAGATTCTCTATTTTTAATTTTCATTGGACTAAAGTATTATTATACAACTTGCTAATACTAGACTTTGTATGTATAATTATTTTGAAAAATTTACTATTATTAAGAAAAGAGGTTTTTATGAGAGAAAATATTTTAATTGGACTTGCCGTCCTAATTCTAGCTACAATGTGGATACAAATTGCAAACACAAATACAAAAAGCAGATATGACGTTGTTACAGGAAGCAATATGATAACAATCTTAGTTGATAAAAAAACAGGTGAAACTTGGAGAAATTGTGTTTGTGGAGAAAAATCAAACGTACCTGGTTGCTGGGAAAAAATGGTTACAATAAACCCTGAAACTTTCAACAAACCTCAAGGTGAAGTAAAAGCATTGAAAAAAATGGCTAAACTTATAAAAAAACAAGAAAAATTACAAAAAGAATTAGACAAAACTAAACAACAAGCTCCTGCTGAAAAACAAGAAGCTCAACAAAACCAAAATGAACCAATTAGAATTGGCGGTTAATAATTTTAGATAGCTCATAAAAAAAGAAGCTTTAAAAATAAAGCTTCTTTTTTTTCTATTTTTTATCCAAAACTTTAATCAAATGCCAACCAAATTGGGTATACACAGGATTTGACACTTCCCCAACAGGAGTATTAAAAGCTACCTTTTCAAACTCCGGCACCATTTGACCTCTGCCAAAATACCCTAAATCTCCACCATTTCGCCCAGATGGACAAAGCGAATAAGCTCTTGCATAATATTCAAAACTACCGCCATTATCAATATCTTTTTTAATCTGCTGAGCTTCAGCAGCAGTTTTCACAAGAATATGTTCAGCATGAACAGTTGTATATTCTTCTGCTGATACAATACCAGTTAATAAAAAGACCATAATTAATAATTTACAAATGTTTTTAATCATAATTTTATCCTATCTTCAATTTTAAATAACATCAATTATCCTGCAGACCTAACTCTATTACGTCCACTATTTTTTGCATCGTACAATGCTCTATCTGCATCATCAAACATTTCCCAAGGATTATCAAAATCTATACTTGAACTGACTCCAATACTTACAGTTACATTTAATTGTTCTCCATGGTACAGAAATTTTGAACTTTCTATATTTTTTCTCAATCTTTCAAGAGGAATAATAGCATTTTCTCCTGCAGTTTCTGTCAAAATTACAGCAAATTCTTCCCCACCATATCTAAATACAAAATCAGTTTGCCTAAAATTATTCAAAATTTTATATGCAACCTCTTTTAATATATAATCCCCGCAAGAATGACCATATTTATCATTAATTTTTTTGAAAAAATCAATATCTATAATTGCAATACTTAAATCACTCTTATAACGTTTTGCACGCATATATTCTCTTTCAAGATTAGCTTCAAAATGTCTTCGATTAAATAATCTTGTCAAAGGATCAGTAAAAGACATCTGCTTTGTTTGCGTGTACATAAAATTAATTTTTTTGATAACTTCCATCTTATTATCATCTGGAATATCAAATCCTTCAATTATATTTTGAATATTTTTTTGAATTTCATCTAAAACATCAGATGGGATATCAAAATCTGAGTTTTTTATATTATCTAAATTTTCCATAACCATATTTATAATATCAAAAATATTGTACGCAATCCATTTTTTTGCTAAAATTAATGTAAATTATGAAATTATCTGCACAAGAACTGCTTAATAAATATTCAAAAAGCTCATCACACCCAATTGAAGTGCGAAGAATTTCCATGATGATTTTTGATGAAGCGAATGAAAAAATTCGAGAAATGTCTAACAAAGAACGCAAATTTCTGGAAGCAGCTGCACTATTACATGATATCGGCTATTATATAGATTCCAAAGGTCATAACAAACACAGCATGAAAATGGTAATCGAAAACGGAATAGCAGGATTTAATGAAAATGAAGAAAAAATTATAGGCTGTATTTGCAGATATCATAGAGGCGGTCTGCCTGATAAAAATGACCACGAAATTTATAACACTCTCGAAAAAAAAGAAAGAAAAATAGTTAAACGCCTTGCAGGTATCCTAAAAATTTCAGACGGATTAGATAGAGGTCATCTTAATCTAATAAAAAAAATTCATCTAAACTATGATGAAGAAAATAATATCGTTGAATTTATACTTACTCCAAATACCCCGGAATTTAGACCTGATATTACTTCTGCAATAAGAAAAAGAGATTTATTTGAAATAGGCTTTAAGTGTCAAAGTGTTTTAAAATTCAGCGAATAACATATTGTAAAGTTTTTGTTACAAAACACTATTTTTTGTAACATTTCTTCATGAAAAATACTTTATATATATAAGGAAACAAAAGGGGTTTACGAATATATAAAAAATCGTAAAGTTATGGTGAAAAAATGTCATTCGATGTAAATGTTTTGAGCACAAAACCGGTTATCAAAGCAGCAGCATCTATGCAAAATGACGGCGGCGCAGGTAACCTCGGGTATATGGCTCAAGGGGAAAAAGAAGAAAAACAAGAAAGAAAATATTTAGATGAAAGTATCTTTATGAAAAAAGATGAAGGTGATATCTTCACTTTTGACAAAGAACCTGAAATGCCTGAAGACAACTTCTCTATCACTAAATTGATTGCAGAAATAATAATTAAAATTAAAAGCTTCTTTATTAAAAGTAATAAATAAAATTTTCAATTAATTTTCTTATTTATGATACAATCTTCATATGGAAAAGAAAATTAAAATTGGACTTATAGGATTAGGAACAGTTGGTTCCGGTGTTTTTAAGACTTTACAGTCTTTTGATAATGTAGAAGTAAAAAGTATTGCAGTTCGCAATATCAACAAGAAAAGAAATATCAAAGGGTTAGATGAATCAATTGTCACAGATGACGCTTATAAAATCGTCAATGACCCTGAAATTGATATTGTTGCAGAACTTGTAGGCGGATTAGAACCTGCTTTTGACTTAATAGCAACTGCAATTAAAAATGGGAAACATATTGTAACCGCCAATAAAGAACTTCTTGCTAAAAGAGGAGAAGAATTATTTAAAATTGCAGAAGAATATAACAGAGTAATTTTATACGAAGCTGCAATTGCCGGCGGTATACCAATTATAATGCCTATTAAAACAATTCTTGCAGGCAATAAAATTAACCACATTGAAGCAATCGTAAATGGCACAACAAATTACATTTTAACTAAAATGGACGTGCAAGGAGCTCAATATTCTGATGTTTTAAAAGAAGCTCAAGAATTAGGATATGCTGAAGCTGACCCAACAGGCGATGTTGAAGGTTTTGATGCAGCGTACAAAATTGCAACCCTTGCCTCAATTACATTCAATAAAAGAATAAAAATTGAAAATGTATACAGAGAAGGAATTACAAAAATTCGTGCAGAAGATATGAAAGCTGCAAACGACTTAGGCTATAAAATTAAACTAATCGCATCAGCACATATGGACGATAACGAAAATGTTGACGTAAGAGTACACCCAATGCTTGTTTCAAAAAAATCAACTCTTGCACACATTGATTATGTAACAAATGCTGTATCATTAAGCGGTCACCCTATAGGCAGCGTAACACTTTCTGGCCCTGGGGCTGGTGAATTTCCAACAGCAAGTTCTGTTGTAGGTGATATTCTTGCTATCGCTGCTGAAATCGGAAAATCTGATTATATTCTGCCTATGATGAGATGCAAACATAATGATGACGCTCATATGATTAATATTTCCGATACAACAAACAAATATTACATATCTATTAACGCTAAAAACAATAAAGGTGTAATAGGTAAAATCGGAACAATTTGTGCAAATAATGACATAAGTTTAGCAAGCATTGTGCAACGCTGTGTATCTGATGATAATACTGCAGATATTACGGTTATTACAGAACTTGTAAAAGAAAAAAATATGCAAAATGCAATCAAACAAATTGAACAAGATGGAAATATCGTAAAAAGCTTAATAAGAGTCCAAGTATAATAAAATAACAAGGAGAAGGTATATGCCAGAAAATAAGCAAAAGCTAACTTTTACTAATAAGTTAATTCTTATAACCCTTCCAATTATTGTAATTTTATTTTGTTGTTATAACATTTCTACATCAAATTTGATATGTTCATCATATTCTGGATGTAAAATTGTTGAACAAAACTTGTTCAGATACACAATGAAAGAAAAAAGAGTAAATTTAGATTCAATAAGCAAATTTTATGTTTCAAGTTCTATCGATATTATGAAACTCTGGAATTATTTCAATGCAAGTTCTTCAGCTCAAGCTAGAATCAAAAGAAAAGAAATACTAAAATATCATATTTATGCATTAACGAAAAACGGAGAAAAACAAAAATTTTTCTCTGCCAGCTCACACAATAGATATAAAGCTGAAAATATAGCTAAAGAGTTAAATGACTTTTTAAATAGTTCTGATAAAAACATTAATATAAAATATTAAAATTTCTATAAAGGAAAAGAGGGAAAGTATGTACTATCAAGGATTAATCAATACATTCAGAGAATACCTTCCGGTAACAGATAAAACTCCTGTTGTCACATTAAACGAAGGAAACACTCCATTAATTAAAGCTGAAAATTTAGCTAAAAAAATAGGTTTGGAGGCTGAAATTTATTTAAAATTTGAAGGCTGCAACCCAACAGGAAGTTTCAAAGACCGCGGAATGACAATGGCTGTATCAAAAGCAAAAGAAGCAGGTGCAGGTGCAATTATCTGTGCATCAACAGGAAACACATCAGCATCAGCAGCAGCTTACGGTGCAAAAGCAGGTATGAGAACTTTCGTATTAATCCCTGACGGTTACATTGCACTTGGCAAATTATCTCAAGCAATGATGTATGGAGCTGAAATTATTGCAATTCAAGGAAACTTTGATGAAGCTCTTGAAATGGTAAGAAAAATTTCTGACAACTACCCAATTACACTTGTAAACTCTGTAAACCCTTACAGAATAGAAGGTCAAAAAACAGGTGCATTTGAAATTTGTAACGCATTAGGACAAGCTCCTGATTACCATTTTATCCCAGTTGGAAATGCCGGTAATATCACAGCATACTGGAAAGGTTACAAAGAATGGCACAAAGCCGGAAAAGTTTCTAACTTACCAAAAATGATGGGATTTGAAGCAGAAGGTGCTGCTGCGATTGTAAAAGGAGAAAGAATATTCAAACCTGAAACCCTTGCAACTGCAATCCGTATTGGAAACCCTGCAAGTTGGAAATTTGCAGAAGCTGCGAGAGATGAAAGCAACGGTATGATAAATTGCGTAACAGATGAAGAAATCGTAAAAGCATATAAACTTATCGCATCTTGTGAGGGTGTACTTGCAGAACCTGCTAGTGCTGCATCTGTTGCAGGTTTAATTAAAGTAAAAGACCAAGTAAAAGAAGGATCAAAAATTGTTTGTATCTTAACAGGTAACGGTCTAAAAGATCCTGATAATGCAATTAAATATTCAAATTCAGATGTTAAGAAAACATCATCAGACATGAATGAAATCTTAAGAGCTATGAATATTTAACAATTTTAATTGAATAATATAACAATAAAAAAGAGTATTTTAAATAATACTCTTTTTTTTATTGTTCTCTCAAATCTTGAGTAATAACCCCGCCAGAACCTCTGTCAATTTCTCTTTTTATCGGTTTATCATTTTCATCAAACCAAGTTTTTACTGTACCTCGTTCCTCAATTTTTTCAATGCGTTTCCCTGATTCGTCATATTGCATATATACGGTGATTTCCCCAGGAAATTTTGTTAAAACTTCTAATTTCTTTTTACCATCATCATAGTACTCAATATCATATTCATTTTTAATTGCAAGAACATTATTTTCGTCATACACAGAATCATATTTATAAACCATATTCCCCAAATCATCATAACGATGTCCCACTTCAAAATTCAGATTTCTAGCAAAGTCCAAAATAAGCTTTCCACTTTTGTTATAACTTCTGAAAATTAAAGCTCCATCTGGGCATTTTTCATATACAGTAAGCCCGAATTCCTCTTTTTTTTCAATAACCTGAGTTCCGTCAGGTTTTACATATGTCGGAACAATTGCATTTTTATTTGATTTCTTTTCAAATGGGTTTACAAAAAAATTTTTAGTCATGATATTCTGCATAACGGCAAAAAATATTTTAACTTTAATTTCTCATACATTTAGATGAAATTATGATATAATTTTGTTATGAAAAAATTCTTTCTGTTATGTTTAATATTCCCTTGCATAGCAGTATCCTCAAGCGAAATTACCGAGGATTACTTTGATATAGCAACAAATTACTGTACATATGGTCAATATAATGATGCTATTATTTACCTTGATAAAATTTTACAGCTTGAACCTAATAATAACGATGCAAAAGATTTAAAAAATACTTTGACAAGAATTACAAATCCTAATTCAAAATCTTATTTAACATCTAAAAACAAAAACATATACAATTCAAAAATTGCAAAACTTCAAGGAAATTTTGATAAAGAAATATCAGCCTTAAATCTTACAACAAATGATTTTTGGTCAATATATTCACTAGGAGAAATCTACTTAAATAACAACGATTATAAAAATGCAATTTATAATTATCAAAAAGCTATTTCGTTAAATCCTGACTATTCACAAAGTTATTTAAACCTGGCACAAGCCTATATTGCTAATAAAGACTACCAAAATGCTATAGATGCTTTAAACAAATATTTAGCATATAATAAAAATTCAGACATAGCTTACGCAATGAGAGCAAAAGCATATCTTAATACAAACAATATTGATAAAGCAGAAAATGATATTCAAAAAGCAATCAATATAGAAGAAGATATCTCATATCTATTAATAGAAGCTAAAATCCTTTATCACAAAGGAGACTACACTCAAGCACGAGAAAAATTAAATATATTATCAAAAAATGTTCAAACATCAGAAGTATATAAATACATAGGTCTATGTGATTATGCAATGGGGAATTACCCCTCAGCTCTTTTAAACACAGATAAAGCAATCATACTCTCTGATGACGACAAAGAATTAACTTCTAAGTATAATGAAATTAAATCAAAACTGGATAAAAAATAATGACAAGAAGATACAGAAAAAGAGTAAAAACAAAGGAAACAGCAATGACTAGAATAAAAAATTGGTCAATATCTATATTACTAGCAGGAGCAATGCTATTTGGACTTCAATCATACAGCAGCACATCAAGTCTAAAATTTGCCCAAGTAAGTGACGTACACTACTATACTGGAACTAACAATACAACTTACAAAATGATTGCAGAATCTCCAAAACTACTTGACGATGCAATTGAACAAATAAATGCAACTCCTAATGTATCTTTTGTAATGTTCACAGGTGATTTGATAGACAAACCTTTTGAAAAAGAATTAAGTGCATTTTTACCTCATACAGAAAAAATAAATGCACCATGGTATTTTGCTTTCGGCAATCACGATACTATGTTTGGCGGATATTTAACTCCTGCTGTATATATGCAATTAGTTAATAAATACAACACAAATTATAAATTTGAAAAATCATATTACTCATTCATTCCGCAAAAAGGCTACAAAGTAATTGTTCTAGACACAATTATCAGAGACCGACTAACTTCAAACGGAAGAATAGGTGAAGAACAATTAAAATGGTTAGACAATGAACTTGCAAATTCAAAAAAAGATACTGTTTTAATATTTATGCATGTACCTGTACTTGAACCATACAATAGTCCAAATCACAGATTACTTGATGCAGACAAAATGGAAGAAATTTTAACAAAATATAAAAATCCAATCGCAGTATTCCAAGGTCATTACCATGGAGCTAAAATTACTCAAAAAGACAACATACTATATGTAAGTTGCCCATCTTTAGTATCATATCCTAACGCTTTTAGAATGGTAACTGTATCTAATTACAGAAACAAAGTCGTATTCAATATTGAAAATAAAGAAACAAAGCTGACAAATATTCAAAAACTTGCTAAAATACTTGTATTCGGAACAACTGTTTATACAGGTGAAGAAAAAGACCAAAATGCAACTATTACAATAAAAAAATAGGAGCGTACAGCTCCACCCATAACTTTGATTTGCATAAGAACTTGCAATCCTAAACTAAAAAATGGGTTTTGTACAAACTTTAAAGAAGGATAAAATTATGAGCGAATTTAAGGTAAAATTTAGAGGTGTAAGAGGAAGCTATCCTATTGCAAATAAATATTTTTTACAATACGGTGGAAACACATCTTGTGTTGAAATAAATGTAAACGGACATTTGATAATTCTTGATGCCGGTACTGGATTAATCGATATCGGAAACGAACTTATTGCAAAATACATTGCTTCTGCAACTAAAAGTGAAAAAAGAACTCCTATTAATGGAACAGTTTTAATTTCACACATACACCAAGACCACATTCAAGGTTTTACATTTTTTAGACCGCTTCATATACCGTCTTCTAACATTAACGTTTTTGGAAATGTTAATTATAACGAGAGCTTAGCTGATGAAATATCAGAATTATTATTCGGCAAATCTTTCCCACTTGACTTAGGTGACATCGCAGGGAATTTAAATATTAAAGATTTGAACGAAACAGAAGGAATAATTCTTCGTCACGGGGAAAGTCCAATAATTAAAAGAATTGAAAATGCAAAAGATGCAAAATTAGAAAAAGAAGATGATGTCCTAATTACCTGCTATCGCTCATATGCACACCCGCAAGAAGGTGTATTGATATATAAAATTCAATATAAAAATAAAACTTTAGTATACGCAACAGACAAAGAAAGCTACCCAGGCGGTGATAAAAAATTAATAAATTTTGCAAGAGGCTGTAATTTATTAATTCATGATGCTCAATATACAACAGAAGATTATTTAGACTCTTTTGTCCCAAAACAAGGTTACGGACATTCAACTTTTGAAATGGCTGTTGATGCAAAAAATCAATCTGGAGCTGAAAAATTAGTATTTTTCCACTTTGATCCAAGTTATGACGATAACAAATTAAATTCAATAAAAGAACAATATAAATTGCAAGAAGACATAATCCTTGCTTATGAAGGTCTTGAAATTGATTTAATGTAAATCATAATTAAAATGTAAGTATGAAAAAAGTCCTATTAATATCTTTGTTATTTTTAAGCATTCTCACATCAGGATACAGAAAACCTGATGTGTACGTAATTGATGCGACCAAAAATGCTTATTTACACAATAACATGGGACTTCGTTATATGAATGAACGTTGTTATTATGCAGCAATACAAGAATTCAAAATAGCAATCAGCTTAAATCCGAATACTCAAGCTACTGCAGTATATTATAACAATATTGGTGATGCTTATATGAAAATAGGTTATCCTGATATGGCAAGACAACCCTATGAAGATGCAGTAAATCAATACAGCTTAAATTTTAAATACTATAAAGATTTAGCAAAATGTTATAAAGATTTAGGTTTAGTTAATGCGAAAATTAAAGAATACAGTAACAATAAAAATGCCCTAAATCGAGTGATGCTAGGACTTTTATACATCGAAAGCGGAAATTTAAAACGCGGGATTATTATCCTTGATGAATTTACGATGTCTGAACCTGATTTATTAATCACCCCAGCTGTAAAACAATATATCAAGGAAAAAGTTAAAGAAATAAATGATCTGTAAAATTATAACCTAACAGGATAATCCTTAGGTATTTTCCACCCATTGCATTCTATTAACATTAAACACAAAGCTGAATGCCCCGTAGAAGTTTTACATTGATTTAATAAAGTTGATCTATTTTGAGTACAAGATTTAACTCCCCACTTTTCAGCCCAAGGTTTTACGTCAACAACACCTTTTGATGTATCCATAAAAAATGTAAAATAATCTTTCCCACTAACATATTTTTCTGTTTTATTTTGTTTTAAAAGAACACCAATTTGCAATAATCCAGATTCTTGGTTTAATCCACCTACAATTCTGATCACTTCACCTGTTTTTAGTTTTATTCCACTTGAATATCCTCCGTTCAATGACATATAGTCACTACCATCTGACGATGCAACATATACCTTATAACTACCCATATCAGATTCATTTATAAATTCACTACCAGGTAGATAAGGCATAAAATATGTCTTTAAAAATTCCGGAGCAGAAGCATCAGACCAATATCTAGGTTCGCCATAATCATTTTCTGCTAATTTAACTACACTATTTAGAATAGAATCAACTCGTTGCAAACGTGTTTCTACTTCTGTTTTATTATTATTTGAAATTAACATAGGCAATGTCATAGCTGCTACAACACCTATGATTCCTAAAGTTATTAAAACTTCTGCAAGTGTAAAGCCAAGCTTGTGATGTTCCATATCACCGATATAACATTTTTTATTTATTTTTTCAAGACCGCAAAAGCTTTGTGGAGCAAGCTTTAAATTGCCCCCCCCCCGACAATTCTAAATCTTGACATAACCTACTCCTTTCATTATTTATAACATTTTCAAAATTAGCATACATATATCAACTTTTCAATACAAAATTTACAAAAAATTTAATTATAACCTAACAGGGTAATCCTTAGGAATTTTCCACCCGTTACATTCTATTAACATTAAACATAAAGCTGAATAACCGATAGAAGTTTTACATTGATTTAATAAAGTTGATCTATTTTGAGTACAAGAAGTAATACCCCAATGTTCAGCCCAAGGTTTTACATCAACAATACCTTTTGATGTATCCATATAAAATGTAAAATAATCTTTCCCGCTAATATACTTTCCTGTTTTATTTTGTTTTATAAGAACACCAATCTCTAATAACCCTGTTTGATTTAACCCATTAGTAATACGAATAATTTCTCCAGTTTTTAATTTTATACCACTTGCGTGACCTCCATTTAAAGTCAATGATGCTTTACCATCTGAAGTATACACTCTATAATTTCCCATATAAGATTCATTTACAAAAGTACTGCCTGGCAAATAAGGCATAAAATATGTCTTTAAAACAGTTGGGGAATCAGCATCAGACCAATATCTAGGTTCACCATAATCATTTTCTGCTAATTTAACTACACTATTTAGAATAGAATCAACTCGTTGCAAACGTGTTTCTACTTCTGTTTTATTATTATTTGAAATTAACATAGGCAATGTCATAGCTGCTACAACACCTATGATTCCTAAAGTTATTAATACTTCTGCAAGCGTAAAACCGAATTTGTGATGTTTCATATCACTAATATAACATTCTTTTATTAATTTTTCAACCTTGCAAAAGCCTTGTGGAGCAAGCTCTAAATTGCCCCCCCCCCCGAGCACTACGTGCGTAGATAAACCAACACAATTACCTTTTCCTTGTGCTTGTACTGCGTTAAATCTTTTCATTTTTTGCTCCCTTTATTTGTATACTTTATTATATTAACATATTTATTTTAACTTTTCAATCAAAGTTATTTCATCTTCTTTGGTCAATTGAGGATTTTCTAGTTTTCGTCTTAATACCACATCAAAAATTTGGCTATATTTAGGCGAAGGCTTTATACCTAAATTCAATAAATCATTTCCTGTTACTGAAATTTTAATTTGTTTTAAATCATCAAGATAATGACGTGCAATTTTTTCATCATATAAAATTCCATATAAAAGCACTGTCTCAAGTCTCACATTTTCAAATGCTTTGTAAATTTCAAAATCATTATTCAAAATTTTATTTGGAACTTCATCAAGAATTTTTTGCTCAATTTTTGTCAAAGGCAATTTAGATAAATCTTTCAAAGCTCCTGCATACACAAGCCATACGTATTCAGGCTTGTAATCATTAATGAGTTTTTCTATATTTATTTCAGGGATTTTAACATCATTTTCAGTCACAAGTTTATAAATATTTTCATTTATAAATCTTTCAAAAGCCTCTTGAGAATTAAGATTAAAAGTTTCAATCAATTCTTTTTTAACCCTTTTATAGCTCATATCATAATTTATATTAGCCAAATATTCTTCCTGCAATTTCCTTGTATGCTCATCCAAATCAAAGCCAAAGCGGATTGAAAATTTTAAACCTCTAATAATTCTTGTCGGGTCATCAATAAAACTTTCATCATGTAAAACTTTGAGTTTCTTATTTTTCAAATCATCAAGTCCACCTGTATAATCAACGATTTCTCCGGTTGTAACTGATTTTGCTAAAGCATTTATCGTAAAATCACGACGCATTACATCTTCTTTTAATGAACAACCTATTTTTTCAACAACAGGCAAATGCCCTTTTTTAAGATAGCTTTCAGACCTTGTAGATGCGAAATCAACTTCCTTTCCGTCAACATTTACCCTTACCGTTCCAAAATCAGGATTTTCTTGAATGACTTCACCAAATTTAGAACAATATTCAATAGCATTCCCAACATATGTAATATCAACATCAAAAGATTCTCGCCCTAACAATTCATCACGGACAACTCCGCCGATATAAAACAATTTATTTGAAGTATCCTTTATATTGATGATGTTCATATCAAGCATTTTAGCGTAAAATAGAGAAAAATGGAATAGGAGTACACACATGCTACAGGAAGCTTCACGCGCTATAAATTCAGCATTCAATAACAGTTTTATAAAAAAATTAAGCCAATACCTTCACGATTGTGTAAGAGAAGAGGTAAAAAGCTCTACATTCAGAAACCTCAAAGGTGATAAGGATAATAAATGGATTTTCTTAAAAGGAGAAGAACAATTATTCTCTACAGGTGCTGAATATATTTCACTTGACGGAAGCGACCCTAAACTCACAGAATTAATGATTCAAAGCGATTTAGGTCAAAAAGATAAATACCTGATTTACGGCTATTTATTCTTAGTTGGCAAAAGTTCAAAATCTAAAAGACAAAATGAATTTTTAACTCCGCTTTTATACATGCCATGCAAGCTTGAACGTAACGGCGTAAATATAAACTGCTTACCGCTTGATGAAGTTCTATCACTAAACACAGGTGCTTTAGCTGCACTTATGCGCAAAAATGATGATGAAGATGAAGTAGATTTACTCCTTGAAGGTATTTTAGATGTTGTACCTGATTTACCTATCACTCAAGATAAATTAAACATTTTCCTTACAACATTAAAATCACTTGTACCTGAAATAGAAATTGCTTCAAATATCGACGAATACAAAGAAGAAGATAACATAACTAAAGCAAAAGATTTTTATAAAGAAAAAATTGATGGCGAAAATTTAGACGAAATCATTGAAGAAGAAGAAAATGAGCAAGCTAAACAAAAAATGAAGCTTGAAAAAGTAGCTGTCACATACCAAAGTGCAATAATTCTTACTAAACGTCCATCAGTCACTGCAGGAGTATTACATGAACTAACCCAAATTGCAGAAAAACCATCAGGGACATATAGAGAAACAGCTCTAAACATAATTAATGAAGAATATGCACAAAGCAAAGAAAAATCAGTTCCGCTTAAAGATATGAATAAAATCACTGATTTTTACCCAATTACCCCTCTATCATTAAGCGACAGTCAGCTTCAAGTAATCAAAAATATTGACAACAGCAAATTTGTAGCAGTACAAGGCCCACCAGGGACAGGAAAATCTCAAACAATCGTAAACCTTGTCGCTCACCTCGTTGCAAACGGGAAAACAGTCCTGGTTGCATCACGCATGGACAAAGCAGTAGATGTTGTTGCAGAACGCCTGAATGACTTAGGTGCAAGTCACATGGCACTAAGAGCAGGACGTTTGAATTACCAAAGACAGCTTAGCGAAGAATTAAATAATTTACTTTCCCAAAATGCTGATTTAGATGAAGATGTAGAAGATATTCTGCTTGTCGACACAAAAGATATGAAAGACCATCTTGACATGCTTAAGAATATGGAAATGAAATCTGAGACCATAATTAAGCTTGAAAAAGATTGGCATGACAAATTATTGGAAGTTGAAGAGCAAGAAAAACTCTTAGGCAAAAAAGAATTTATCAAAAAAAGTCTTAAAAAAGGCGAAATTGATATTGTTGCCGGAATTATAAAAATTCTTGAAAGCAATATGGAAAAAGCAGGTTTTATATCTAAAATTGCAAATTTCACGAGTTTAGGACAACTTAAGAAAATCCTTAATCTTAAAGACTTTGAAGTAGATTATGAAAATTTAGGAAAATTAAAACAAGAGCTTGATTTCGCAAATATGGAATGGTCTTTAAGAAAAATCGAAGCCGATATTCAAAAAACAGGCAATCTCCATATGCTATCAGAACAAATACGTACAATGAAACGCAAGCAAAAAACACTTGCTATAAATATTCTGAAAAATAAACGCAGAGAAGCCCTAAAAAGTTTATTGAGAGATGAAAACAAACGCAGAAGACTAAAAGTCCATGCAAAATCTCTTGTTACAAACAGAAAACGCCTGCAAACAAACATTTTGGAAGAAGAAGATTTCAGACCGCTATTAGAAGCATTTCCATGCTGGTGTGTAACAACTTATGCAGTATCTGATTCATTACCATTGAAACCTGGAATGTTTGACGTTGCAATCATAGATGAAGCTTCTCAATGTGATATAGCAAGCTGTTTCCCAATCCTTTTCCGCGCGAAACGTGCTGTAATTGTAGGTGATGACAAACAATTACCACACCTTTCATTCTTGGAAAAAGCAAAAGAACAATCATTCTTAAGCCAATATGGAATTCCTGACAAATACCAGCTTATGTGGCGTTTCAGAACAAATTCAATGTTTGACCTGGCAGATTATTATTCTATGAATTCAGTTATGCTTGACGAACATTTTAGAAGTCTTCCACCAATTATTAACTTCTCAAATCACGAATTCTATAACGACAGAATTCGCGTAATGAGAAAAGATAAAAGTGATGAAAAAGTACTGGAACTTGTAGAAGTATTGGACGGAAAAGTTGATTTCGATGCAACAAGAAACTTACCGGAAATCGAAGCTGTTGTAAAACGCTTACATGAAATAATCATTGAAGATGAAAGACAAAATCCTGATAACCCAGTATCAGTCGGTATAATTTCACCATTCAGAGCACAAGTAGAACAATTAAAAGTTTCTGTTTCAAAAGTTCTATCAGATTACATGATTAAAAAACACCAAATAGAAATCGGTACAGCTCACACATTCCAAGGTGATGAACGCGATATTATGCTTATTTCTTGGGCAATAGCAGATAACAGTTACAATCAAAGTTTGATATTCTTACAAAAACCAAACTTATTTAACGTAGCTATCACAAGAGGAAGAAACAAAGTCATCAACTTTATTTCACGTAATCCTCGAGAACTTCCAGAAGGACATTTCAGAAACTATGTTTCATATATGCAATTATATCAAGATAGAAAACAAGCAATGCTATCTGGAGAAATTGATGAAAACATATATAAAAATTCCCTAGAACGTGAAGTAGCAGAAAAAATAAGAGAATTAGATCACAAAGTAGTAGCAGGAGCAGATATTGCAGGCTTAAGCGCTGATTTACTTGTAGATGACAAATTTGTAATTGAGATTGACGGCTTAGATGACAAAATCAAATCTCACATTTCAAATATGAAAAAACAAGCAATAATTGAACGCTCAGGCTATAAAGTGAAACGTATAACATTCAGAGAATGGCAATATTCTCCAAAAGCTTGCCTTGATAGAGTTTTAATTGAAAATTAAGAAATAAAAAAAGACCGTTTTAATAACGGTCTTTTTTATTATAAATAATCTAATTTATTTTACATCTCTGATAACAACTGAAGCATTTTGTCCACCAAATCCAAATGAATTTGACAATGCAACATGGATATCTGCTTTTCTAGCTTTATGAGGTACATAATCTAAGTTACCAACTTTTTCATCTTGATTATCAAGATTGATTGTTGGAGGAACAATACCTTCATTAATAGCTTTTACACAAGCGATACATTCAACAGCACCTGTTGCACCTAACAAGTGACCGTGCATTGATTTTGTTGAACTTACTAATAATTTTTTATTAGTTTCTTTATCACCAAACAAGCCTTCAATAGCTTTAGATTCAGCGATATCACCTAAGCCTGTGCTTGTACCATGAGCATTAATATAATCAACATCTTCAGGTTTCAAACCAGCATCTTCAAGTGCAAATTGCATAGAATGAGTTGCACCTTGACCTTCAGGATCAGGAGCTACAACATCATAAGCATCAGCTGTTTGACCATATCCAACAACTTCGCCATAAATTTTTGCACCACGTTTTTTAGCATGCTCATATTCTTCTAAAATAAGAACACCAGCACCTTCAGACATAACGAAACCATCTCTTTCAACATCCCAAGGACGAGAAGCTTTAGTTGGTTCATCGTTACGTTTTGATAAAGTTCTTGCACTAGAGAAAGCTCCTATACCAACATCGCAAATAGTAGCTTCTGCACCGCCTGTAACCATAATATCTGCATCACCATACTGAATAGCACGGAATGCATCACCTACAGAATGAGTACCTGTAGCACAAGCTGATACAACAACTTTATTAATACCTTTAAATCCATATTTCATTGAAATACGACCAGATGCCATATTCACAATCATCATAGGAATTGTAAACGGAGAACATTTGTTAGGACCTTTTTCCAAAATTCTAACATGATTTTCTTCAAAAGTTCTGAAACCGCCTGCTGCAGAACTTACAATAACACCTATTTTATAAGGATCAACATCCTTAACTTCTTCTAATTTGGCATCTTTAATTGCTTCATCAGCTGCAATTACTGCAAACTGAATATATCTGTCCATTTTTTTAGCTTCTTTAGGATCAAGATACTGCTCAGGATCAAAATTTTTACATTCACCTGATATTTTTACAACGTGCTTACTGATATCAATAAGCTCTGATGTACTAATTCCACTTTTTCCTTCAACAAGACTATTCCAAAATTTATCAACACCGACACCAAATGGTGTAACCGCTCCAAGTCCTGTGATAACTACTCTTCTTTTTGTCATCTCTTTACCTTTTTAAAACTATCTTTGAAATATACGAGGGGAAAATCAATATTAAATTTTCGCCCTCGCAACTTTTTATAAAATCTCACCAAATATCTTGAAAATCAGCGGATATCTAAGTGACTACGAAATGTAGTGCTTATTTGTGAGAGTCGATGTAGTTAACTGCATCTTGTACAGTTTGAATTTTTTCAGCTTCTTCATCAGGGATTTCGCAACCGAATTCTTCTTCGAAAGCCATAACTAATTCTACTGTATCTAAAGAGTCAGCACCTAAGTCAGCTGTAAAGCTAGCTTCTGGAGTAACTAAAGCTTCATCAACGCTTAATTGATCTACAACAACTTTTTTTACTTTTTCAAATGTACTCATTTCTAATTTCCTCATAATTTAAATTGTATACTATACTATTTGTTCTCTAATATTATACTTAGAGCAAGATTTTTTTGCAAGGAATTTACAATCCTAGAGCCATATTGTTAAAAATCTTTACTTTTTTAACATGGCCAGAATTATATGATTAAAGCCCCTGCAACTTCGATTGCTTGACCTGAAACATAATCAGCATCTAGAGCTAAATATTTAACAGTTTTAGCAATATCTTCAGGAGTTCCTAATCTCTTCATAGGAATAGCTTTCAAGTATTCATCGATATTAGGAAGGTTTGCTGTCATAGCTGTTTGAATAAATCCAGGACATACAGCATTAACTCTGATATTTCTTGAACCGAATTCTTTAGCTAAAGTTTTTGTTAAACCAACCAAACCAGCTTTTGAAGCAGAGTAGTTAGCTTGACCTGGGTTACCATGTAAGCCTACTACACTTGACATATTGATAATAGAACCTTGACGAGCTTTCATCATATATTTGATTACAGCATGAGTTACGCAATAAGCACTTGTTAAGTTAATTTTAATAACTCTTTCCCATTGTTCCATATCCATTCTAATGAACAAACCGTCTTTTGTAATACCAGCATTATTTAATAAAACATCGATTTTGCCATGTTCAGCAATCATTTTATCAACATTTTCTTGTACAGCAACAGGATCTGAAACATCAAATCTGTAAAAATAAGCATTTGCACCTAATTCTTTAATTTCATCTAAAGCAGGTTGAGCTTTTTCTGCTTCGCAAATATCGTTGATAATGATATCACAACCAGCTTTTGCAAGTTCTTTTGCACAAGCTAAACCGATACCGCGAGAACCGCCTGTTACTAATGCAATTTTTCTTTCTGTCATGAATTTTCTCCTTATTAATTATAGGATGTTACTCCTAACTATACACACACTAATTCTTCTTTCAAAGATTGAACTGTAGCATCTAAAGATGCTTTATCATAAATATTAAATACTTTTGCTTCAGGTGCAATTTTCTTATTCAAACCTGCAAGAACTTTGCCAGGTCCAATTTCAACAAAAATTTCAACACCTTCAGATGCCATTTTTTGGATTGTTTGTGTCCAATGAACTGAAGAATAAATTTGTTTTGGCATTTTAGCTCTAAAATCAGAACTTTCAGTTGTTGCAGACGCATCAACATTTGTAACAACAGGAATTTGAGCGTTATTTAATTCAAGTTCAGATACAAAAGCTTCAAACTCATGTCCTGCATTTTCCATAAACTTAGAGTGGAATGCACCTGATACAGCTAAAGGAACTACTCTTCTTGCTCCTTTTGCTAATAATAATTCCCCAGCTTTTGCAACTGCAGCTTCATCACCTGTGATTACAACTTGAGCAGGCGAATTATAGTTTGCGACATCGACATAACCTACTTGAGATGCTTCTTTCAATGCTTCTTCTAAAGCACCTTCAGGTGCATTTAAAATTGCAGACATTGCACCACCATGAGTTGCACCCATTAAATCTGCTCTTTTTTGAATAGCTTTTAAAGCTGTATCCAAAGACATAACACCTGCTGAATACATTGCACAATATTCACCCAAAGAATGACCTGCAACAAAATCAGGTTTAACATTCAATTGAGATTTCAAAGCTTCTAATGCTGCGATAGACATTGTAACAATACAAGGTTGAGTGTTTACAGTTTGTTTCAAAGCATCCTCTGGTCCTTCAAAACACAATGTTGTAATACTTTTTCCTAAAACATTATCTGCTGTATCAAATACAGATTTTGCACTTTCAAAATTATCATACAAATCTTTGCCCATACCTACAGCTTGTGATCCTTGTCCTGGGAAAAGAAAAGCTATTCTTTTTGTCATATCATATCCCTCTCTTTTAATTATGTATAAATTATAATACAAACACCCTAAAATTACAACAATAATAAAGACATACAAAAAGTATGCCTTTATTAAATTATTAAATTATTAAATAAAGAATATTTAATAACTATATTCGCAATTTTCAATATTTACAAGATTACCATTATTATCAATAGTCAACTGCATTGATTTTAATGTTTGTTCATAACTGAACATTTGTAAAAGCTGATCATCTGTTAAATCTTTCTTATTTTTCTTTGATAGCTCAAGATATTCTTTTTTTCCATCAACTAAATCTCTTAATGCAAGTGCAGCTAAGTCAATTGCTCCTTGCTTTCCTCTCATATTAGTTTCATGTCCTCTGCAACTATAACAAGTCCCAAGTTTAGGATCTTCTCGTTTTGTAATTTTACTATTTTCCAAAAGAGTTTCTTTCAATTGATTAAATTCTCTATCTAATTTTAATTTTTCTTGATTTTGCTGTTGATTATTTAAAAGAGTTTTAATAGCATCTTCTTCGTTATTAACATCTATTACATTAGTAGGTTTAGAAGTAATATTATACTTACCTTCTGTAAAAACAGAATTAAGATTTTGATTTGTAACACTATTAGTACTATTAGTATGATTATTCTCTTGTGGTCCTAAAATTTTATTAATTGATAGAAACCCCATATATTCTCCTTTCAACAAAAAGACTTTATTAAACTTATATTTTAATAAAGTCTTTTATTTATATAAATTTGCTATATTTTTTATATATTGTTAAGTTTTATAAAACTTTTTATGCAACTTATTTAATTATTTATTTTTTACAGAAGATTTTGAAAAGACATTGTCATTAAAAAGACCAAGTTTTTCTTTACAAGAATGGATTGTTTCAAGGTTATAAATAATACCCATTAACAAATTCCTTCTCTTAGTCTCACGATAGCACCACCCCATGTCATACCTGCGCCAAAACCGCAAAGTACAGCAGTAGTACCTAATTTTACATTACCTTTTTCTACACTCTCTGCTAACGCAATAGGAATAGAAGCTGCTGATGTATTTCCATAGTATTTAATATTTGTAACTACTTTATCATCAGAATATCCCAATCTTTCTTGAACAGCTTGAATAATTCTAATATTAGCTTGGTGCGGAATTAGATAATCAATATCTTCAGCTTTTAACCCTGCATTAGTGATTAAATTTTCTACATAATGAGGAAGAATTTTTGCAACGAATGTATATACTCCGCGGCCATTCATTCTAATGCCTTTTGGTTTTTCTTCATATTGTTCAACCAAAGGACAATTTTTTCCATCAAATGATAATTCAATTAAATTACCATAGTTACCATCAGCTTTAATATCAATTGCTATAATATCATCAATACCGTCTTCAGCTTGAGTAACAACCATTGCACCAGCACCGTCACCAAATAAAATTGAAGTTGATCTGTCTTCCCAATTTACTAAACGAGAATTATTATCAGTTGCAACAATCAAAATATTTTTGTACATTCCAGATGCAACATAAGCTCTTGCAATACTTAAACCATAAATTAATCCTGAGCAAGCTGCTGTAATATCAAATGCAGGAATTTGAGCTTTTATACCTAATCTTTGATGAATATGACAAGCGATTGCCGGATATAAATCAGGTGGAGCAGAAGATGCTGCAACTATTAAATCAATATCATCAGGATTCATTTTAGCTTTTTCCAAAGCTCTTTGAGCTGCTTCAAATCCTAAATCAATTGCGTTTTGTTCACCTGATACAACACGTCTTTCTTTAATACCAGTTCTGGTATAAATCCATTCGTCTGATGTTTCATACAATTTTGTTAAATCATCATTTGTAATAACTGTTTCAGGTAAACTATATCCTACCCCTGCAATTCTCAATGGAATTAATTTATCTGTCATATATTTTATTCCTCATAAAACTTAGCTATTTTTTCGTTTACGCCTGTTTCTACAGCGTGTTTTGCAACTCTTACGGCATTTTTAATTGCATATGCTTTACTTCTACCATGAGAGATTACTGTAATCCCCTTAACGCCTAACAATAAAGCGCCACCGAATTCTTCATAATTAATTTTTGTATAAATCCTTTTCATGAAAGGTTTTGCCATTAAGCCAATAATTTTTCCTAAAATATCAGCTTTAAATTCTTGTTTCAACATTCTAAATAACATTTGAGATGTTCCTTCAGTAACCTTCAATGCTACGTTACCAACGAAACCGTCACATACAACAACATCACAAACGCTCAAGAAAATTTCTTTTCCTTCAATGTTTCCAACAAAGTTTAATTTATCTTGTTGAGCTTCTAACAATTTATAAGTAGCTTGAGCTAACTCATTACCTTTTCCAGCTTCTTCACCGATATTCAAAACACCAACTCTAGGGTGTTCAATACCTAAAACGTTTTTAGAGAAAGTTGCACCCATAATAGCAAATTGATACAACATTTCTGGAGAACAATTACTGTTTGCACCACCGTCAATTACAACGATAGGTTTTTTAATAGTAGGTAAAGTAACAGCAATAGCAGGTCTATCAATACCTGGGATTCTACCTAAACCAAATAAACTTGATGCCATTGCAGCACCTGTAGATCCTGCTGCAACAACAGCATCAGAACTTCCCTGAGCTACAGCATCAACAGCTAAAACGATAGATGACTTTTTCTTTTTACGGATAGCTTGTCCAGGAGCTTCACCCATTTCAATTACTTCAGAAGCATGGGTAATTTTAATATCAAGTTTAGAAGTATCAATTTTTACACGGTATTTAGCTGCTCCGCCTTTACCGTAATCTGTCATAAATCCTTCATGAGAAATTTTATCGAGTTCTTGCTCGATTCTATCTTGTTTCCCTACTAACTCAATTGCAACTCCATATTCTTTAGCTGCCCATACTGCGCCTGCAACTATTTCATGTGGAGCATGATCGCCACCCATTGCATCTATTGCTATTCTTGTCATCTTATCCCTCTCAAAGTCTTATATAAAATAACGGTTTTTATTTTTTTATAACTTGAATGGCTTTAAAAACCATTCAAGTTATAATATTATAATCTATTTTTCTTCTAATTCAGCAGATTCTTCTGCAGGAGCTTCTTCTTTTACTTCTTCAGTTGCTTCTGCTTTAACTTCTTCTACTTTTTCAGCTTTTTTAGTTGATTTTTTAGCAGGTTTCTTTTCTTCTTTAACTGCTTCTTCTTCAACTCTGTCTTTTAAGCTTACAGGTTTTCCTTTGTAAGTTCCGCAAGCTGTGCATACTGTGTGTGTTAATACTGTTTCTCCGCAATTAGGGCATTTAGTAGTTTCTGGTTTTGTTGCTTTCCAGTTGCTTCTTCTGTGTCCTTGTGCTGAGTGTCCTGTTCTTTTCTTAGGTACTGCCATTTTTCTTTTTCCTTTTTATTTTCTTATACTACTTATATTTCTTATTTTCCTTCGATTTTGATATTTTTAAAAACATCTAATCTCGGATCGGATAAATTTTCTTCTTTTAAAAATTTATCCCCATTACAATTTATACCACAAACTTTCTTATTTGGTAAATTTAATATTACAGATTGATACAATAAGTCATAAATATCAATTTCATCTGCGCCATCAAGATCTGTTACAAACTGTCCATCTTTCAACTCGAATTCCTGCCCGTAATCCTCTATGAGCTTGTCTTTTGCAAACATTTCATCAATTAAAAAATCGAGTTCATAATCAAATTCTTTCAAACATAAATCACATTCAAGTTTAACAATTCCTTTAACATTTCCTGTGACTTCGATAAATTCTCCTAAAGATTTTATTTCTAAATCAGAACTTATTGGAGTAACGCAATGTAACCCTTCAATTTTGTCTTCAAAATGAAATTCAAGAGTTTTACTAGAGCTATTCTCAAGTTCTTCTATAGAAATTTTGTAATCCATTTGATATTTTATCCTACGTATTGTTCTTCTTGTATTGCTAAAGCTGCTACTTGATTAGAGATAAAGCAAACTTTTTTCAAAGGTCCTAATGTATCTTTTTCAATTAAAGTTGCAGCAGGACTTTTTATTGCTTGTTGTAATTCAGCATAAAGTTCTTCAGGTTTTTCAACATATAAAACTAAAGGTGCTGTAGAACCTTTTAAAAATACTAAAACTGAAATTCTTTTTTTTATATTTTGAGCATTAAATTGTTGTGCCATTTCACACTCCTTTTACTTACTTTAACAAGTATATTAAATTATAAAATAAAAGCAAATACATTGTCAATTTTATAACATATATTATGAAAAAAGACAGGATTATAAAAAATCCTGCCTTTCTCTAATTTTTTAATTATCAAAACTATTTCATTAATTTCATAGTTTTTTCAATAATTTCGTTTAAGCTGTCAGCTTTTAATGAAGCTCCACCAATTAAAGCGCCATCAATATCTGATTTAGACATTTGTTCTTCAATTGTAGAAGGTTTAACAGAACCACCGTAAAGAATTCTGATAGAATCAGCAGCAGAAGCACCTGCAACTTCTTTTACAACATTTCTGATCATAGCGATTACTCTGTTAGCTTCATCAGCATCACAAGTTTTACCAGTTCCGATAGCCCAAATTGGTTCGTATGCAATAACTGATTTTGCAACATCTTCTGAAGAAATACCTTCTAATGCTGCTTTGATTTGAGATGCGATATGAGAATCAGTAACACCTGCTTCTCTTTGTTCTAATGTTTCACCGCAGCAGATAATAGGAATTAATCCGCCAGCTAAAATAGCTTTTGCTTTTTTGTTAATCATTTCATCAGTTTCTGAGAAATATTGTCTTCTTTCAGAGTGACCGATAATTACATAATCACAACCTGCATCTTTCAACATTTCAACAGAAATTTCACCAGTATAAGCACCTGATTTTTCCCAGTGGCAGTTTTGACCAGCGATAGAAATTTTGTTACCGCCGCATCCGCAATCACATCTTACAGCTTCTACTGCTGCAATTGATGTAAATACAGGAGCAATTACTACTGTAGGTAATTCTTGTGCTGTAAAATCTTTTACGAAATTTTTAATACCTTCAAAAACTTCTTTAGCTTCTGAACGGCATAAATTCATTTTCCAGTTTCCTGCAATAATAGGTTTTCTAGACATAATATTCTCTCCTTTTTTAAAACATTTAACATGTTCAATTATATGAGGAAAATATTTTATTGCAATTTTTTCATGCTAAAATAAATTTATGTTTACAGGGATTGTAGAAGAAACAGGATTTATAAAAAGTTTTGACGGACACAAGCTTATCGTTGAATGCTCAAAGGTTCTAGAAAATACTCAAATTGGTGACAGCATAGCGATTGACGGTTGCTGTCAAACAGTTGTTGCAATGAGTGCGAATTCTTTCAGTGCTGATGTAAGTTCTGAAACTTTGAAAATTACAAAAGGTTTTAAAACAGGTGAATGTGTAAATCTAGAAAGAGCACTACTCCCACAAACCAGAATGGGCGGTCATATTGTACAAGGACACATTGACGGAACAGGGAAATACTTAGGTGATATGACCTTTGAAGTGCCGAAAGAATTAGATAAATACATTGTCTACAAAGGCTCAATTACCGTAAACGGTGTCAGCTTAACCGTCTCTAAAAACCAAAATAATACGTTCAGTGTCGCAATTATCCCGCATACATTAGAAAATACTAACCTGAAATATTTAAAAATCGGAGATTTGGTGAATATTGAAACTGATATTTTAGGCAGGTATGTTGAAAAATTTTTATCAACGAAAAATAATAATATTACAGAAGATTTTTTGAAAGAAAACGGGTTTATGTAAAATGGAAAATTTTAAATTTGATAGCATAGAAGATGCTTTAGAAGATTTTAAAAACGGGAAAATGATTATCGTAGCAGACGATGAAGATAGAGAAAACGAAGGGGACTTAATTTGCTCAGGACAAATGGTCACTCCTGAAATTATAAAATTCATGGCTGAAAATGCAAAAGGACTTATCTGCCTTGCAGTTTCAAGTGAAATTGCAGAAAAAATGCAGCTTCACCAAATGGTAGAACAAAATACAGAAAGTATGAGAACAGCTTTTACAGTAAGCATTGACGCTAATGAAAAATACGGCGTAACAACTGGAATTTCAGCATTCGATAGAGCAAAAACAATAGAAGTATGTCTTGCACCTGATGCTCAACCATCTGATTTGAGACGTCCGGGGCACTTATTCCCTTGTGTTGCAAGAAAAGGCGGAGTTCTGACTCGTACAGGTCATACTGAAGCTGTTGTTGATTTAGCAAAATTATGCGGACATATCCCTGCAGGTCCTATGTGCGAAATTATGGGCAAAGACGGACATATGGCAAAACGTGATGAATTATATGAATTTGCTCAAAAACATGGAATTAAGTTCATTTCTGTTGCCGAATTAATCGCATACCGTTTAAAATCAGAAAAAATTGTAACTCGCGAAGCTGAAGCTCATCTTCCAACACAATTTGGAGAATTCGAAATTTACGGATACGTAAATCACATGACAGGTCAAGAAAGTGTTGCATTAGTAAAAGATGACGGCTCTGACAAAATTCCTCTAATAAGAGTGCACAGCGAATGTCTGACAGGTGATATTTTCCATAGCTTAAAATGTGATTGCAACTACCAATTACACAGCGCACTTGAAATGATTAACGAATATGGCAAAGGTGCTCTTGTTTACATGAAAGGTCATGAAGGCAGAGGAATAGGTATAATTAACAAAATTAAAGCCTACCATCTTCAAGAAGAAGGTCAAGATACAGTAGAAGCAAATGTGTCTTTAGGTTTCAAACCTGATTTAAGAGATTACGGCATGGGTGCACAAATAATTAGAGATTTAGGTTTTAACAATTTCAACTTAATTACTAATAATCCTAAAAAAATCGTCGGTTTGAATGGTTACGGATTAACTGTACATGATATAGTAAAAATACCGCCGTTTATAAATAAATACAATAAACGGTACATGGAAACTAAAAAAGATAAAATGCATCATATGATTTAATCATCATAATTTGTAACAGGAAATAGAGTAACAAGGAATTAAGAAAATGACTGACGAAAACAACAACTTTGAAGCCCGATTATTAACCTCAAATGATTACAAAGCTTTTGCTACTGTATACAATGATTTTAGAGATCGTGCAGTTACAGAATACAATTTTGAACTTGAACCATTAGATTTTGAGGGCTTTACAGATGCTGTTGAAAAGAATTTAATCGACTGCCTTGTTCTATATGATAATACAATTCCTGTAGCATTTTTGGTATACACAACCGCGATATCCGAAGCAATTGAGCTGAATATAATCCATTCATTCAAAATGGAAAATATGGTAGAACGCGCAATGTATTTGATAAAAAAATTCTTAGAACTAACAAAAGCTGAAAGATTAGACAAAATCGTATGCTACCCTATGTTAGGTTCGCAAAAGAATTTAATCGGAGATATTGCAAGATATGGATTTAAATTCGTAGGAATTGCAGTTTTAAGATTTATGATGGCAGGTACAAATTCTAGAGAAATACTAAAAACTACTCAACTTTCTCAACTTGACAATGAATACAGACTTGTAGACTGGCAGGATAAATATTTTGAAGATGCAGTAGAAGTTGTTCAAGAAGGCTTTGAAACATCTGCAGACGCACTATTTGATCCAAGATTTAAAACAATCGAAGGAACACGTGATATAATTTCTAAAATCGTAAAAAATATATATGCGGAATTTTTACCTGAAGCAACAACTGTTATGTTATATAACAATATTCCAGTAGGCTTCTGTTTTATGAACCTTACAGGCGGTAGAATCGCTAATATCCCTATTGTTTCAATAAGAAAAGAACATCAAGGTAAAGGATTATCAAAACATATGTTGAAAAAATCCGTAGAAAAACTTATTGAAATGGCTGATAATGGAATAAAACCAATTACAGAAGTAAATACAACTACTGAAACTAATAATTTCCAAGCCTTAAAGATGTATAGACATCTTGGATTTAAAGAAGATTATAACTATCCGCAATCATATTTGCCAACTAAAGATTAATTCACTGGACAAATTAGGAAAAATCATTATAATTTAATCTATGGCAGATTTGAACTTAGGGCATTTAATTTCAAAATTCGTAAATTATCAGGCACTTAATGCTCAACAGAAAGCTGCTGCAAATAAGCCTGTCCAAACATCTTTTACACCGGCTCCTCAGCAAGCACCTGCTGGAAGCGCAAATAATTCTATTGCATCACCTCAATTTGCTAATATGGCAGGAGGCGATCAATCAGCTTATGTAAAAGATATGATGAATTTGCCTAAAAATATGAACGAATTATTATATATTCTGCAAAGGAATATAACCCTTGCCCAATTTAATCAGCGTTTTGCAAACCAAATCAATATGCAAAGAAATGCCCTATCCCAAACCCAAGCTCAAATATTAGCACAATTGCAAGGTTTATCTCTAACAGAAGCTCAAAATATTTTACTTATGGGTAACAAAGCTGTATTATCTCAACTTCAAAGCTCTTTGAGAAATCTCCCGATTTCCTCAACAGGACTGATAAATCTTTCAGAAATTGCAGCAATGATTCAGGCTAATGGCAAAGATGCTATTGCGAAATTGATTACAACAATGGCAAATTCTGCGAAACTAGGCATAACTGACTTATCACAGCTAAAAGATACTGCAAAAATAATCAATGCAAGTATTGCAGCTGCATCTCAAAATGATTCCGCTCAAACAATGAAACTTCTAATGCTTCTGTATCTTCCATGGCTTCCACTGCAAGAAGGTGTAGGGTTTGACTTAGATATTGAAGCAGGTTCAGAACAAGATGGAAGCGATAGTATTTTAATTATTACAATTACAACTCTCAATTATGGAAATGTAATTGCAACATTAATCCTAGAAAGTGCAAACTCTGTTCATGTAAATATTGAATGTGTCAAAGAATTCCCTAAAGAAGAATTATTACTAAGAATTGAAGGGGACGAAAAACATTATTCAATGGAATCTGTAGTATCTTTTGAAACAAGTACTCAAACAACCGTTAATGAACAACAAGAAAAACCTCAAGCAAAAATCAATATGAGTAATACTAATGAAATAAATCCATACTTACTTTTAATGTCACATACAATTATAAGACATGTTATAGAAATTGACAAAAACACATCTAAAGGAGTATTATCACATATAGATTAGTTGTATAGATAAATAAGGGGAAAAAATGAAATTTTTACACGCAATGATTAGAGTAAAAAACATTGATGAATCAATGAAATTTTACACTGAACTTTTGGATTTAAACAGAACAGGTGAAGTTAAATTAGATGATTGTGTACTATATTATCTAAGCGATGAAGATGGTCAAACACAAATTGAAATAACCTATAATAACGAAACACCTAAAAATGGATATGAAAACGGAAATGCATTCGGGCACTTTGCTTTTGAAGCGAAATCAATGGAAGAATTTACCGCAAAAATGGAAAAATTCGGTTATAAATACTTATATGAACCATTTTTCATGCCTGAAGTAAATATGTATGTTGCATTCTTGAAAGATCCAGATGGTAATGAAATAGAAATTATGGCTAAGAAATAAAAAAAGAGGGGAGTAAAATTACTCCTCTTTTTTTTAACCTAATAATTCTAAACTACTTAATTTTTCATTAATCTCATTCATCAAATTAACATCATCAGTCTGACGAGCATAATTTTGAGCTTTTGTCAAAAGCCCCTTAGCTTTAGATACATTACTGTGTTCCACCATAATATCTGCAGCTTTTGCATAATTTTGTGCAACTTTCAAAGGAGCCTCAGCATCTGTATAATGTTTTACGGCATTAGAATAAGATTTTAGGGCTTTTTGAGATTCCCCGAATTTTTCATAAGCATTACCCATGCTTGAAGATACAAAACCTTTTACTCTTGAATTATCAGTCTGAGATGCCAAATCATCAGCAATAGAATAATAATTCATAGCTTCATCTTCATACATGTCTGTATAAATATTACCCATTTTTGTTAAAGATGTAGATTGTGCAACCAAGTTTTCTGCCTCACCTGCAAAAGAAATTGAGCTGAAATAATGATCAAGTGCAGGTTCAATTTGATTTACATCATCATAAATTTGAGCCATTGAATAATGAGCTTTTGTTTTTACATTATTATCAGTTGTATTTTTCAATGATTGATTATAACTTTTTAGAGCTTGAGCATAATAATCATGATCATCATAAATTCTGCCGACTTCATAATAAATCTTAGATTTAGTTTCGGTATCACCAACCTCATCTGCTCGTTTTAAAGCTCTTTGGAATGTTTCTATAGCTTTTTCAGGTTGATTTGCGTAAGCCAGTTTTTTAGATTGAATAAACAGAGATTTCAATTCTTTATCTTGAGGAATTAATGATACAACTTTTGAATCTGTTTCAATTTCTTGTTGTACAGGTTCTTTTACCGTATCATTAACTGTTGTTTTGTTCTCTGCTTTTTCAGCTTGTTGTGTACTTCCTTCAGGGAATTTTACCAAAAATTGAGGGTTTATATCATTTTCATTATATTTAAAATCTATTTGCTGTAAAAATAAGGCATCAACCCAATTTTCTACAACTTTTGAATCTTTATTAAGAGTTTCAGAAATATAACCATCTAAAATTGATGATGCATTTTTTAAATTTGATTTAATAAGTTTAGTATTCGGATTATCTTTTTGAACTTGAGTTTCAATTAAAGATAAATAACCGTTTACTTCTTCTTTCAAATTATCAGGAGTTCCAATAGCTGCAGCTGTATTTCTAAAATCCTTTAAAATTTGTGCAATATTAATTACAGTGCTTCTACCTGAAAGAGTTTTCGTAGGTAAAACTTCCTGTGTTTGAGCAGGTGCTTGTTGTAATTGTGTATTCTGTAAGTTTCTTGATTGAGCTTGACTTTGAATTTGAGAACGCATTTGACGCCAATCAACTTGTTCTCCATTATTTTGCTGTTGATAGGCAGGGGTATATGAAGGTCTTTTTTGTTCTACATACTGAAGACCTTTACTTTTTGAATTTTGATTAGCCTGTTCTTCTCTTTGAACGGCGGAAGAAGACGCGTTTTTCTCCTCATCTTGCTTTTTCTTTACAAGATTACGTCCGTCTTTATTCAAATAAGGTCGTTGAAATACACCGTTTAACACAAATCTACCCTCTGGTACATTCAAATATATACCAAAACCTGCATTTCTTGCTCATACTTTCGTATGATATCTACAATTTTTATTTAAGGTTTTTTGTAGATAAGTCAAAACATGATAAAATATTTATATGGATAAATTTTTTCTGAAAACAGAAGATAATATAAATATTGCAATAAATCACATAAAACAAAATCACAAAGAAGTGGTTATACTTGTACATGGTTGGTTTATGACAAAAGACAGCAAAGCTTTTATTAATATTGCAAATGATTTTTCCAAAAATTTCGATGTAATCTCTTTCGATTGCAGAGGACATGGAAAAAGCTCAGGTTTTTATACTTTTACAAGTAAGGAAACTATTGATTTAAAAACAGTTATTGACTATGCAAAAAAATATTATGAAAAAATTTATCTTGTAGGTTTTTCACTAGGCGGCGCACTGGTATTAATCCACAGTGCAATAAATAAAGAGGTTAATAAAGTAATTGCAGTATCAGCACCATGTGATTTTGATAAAATTGAAAATAAAATGTGGAAAAAAGAAGCTTGGCTTCCGACACTAAAAAAATGTGAACTGAAACGCTGGTTATCTATTCGCCCATCTTTAATTATGAGAAAAAAAATCAAACCAATAGATGTAATAAAAAATATAGAAGTTCCAACACTATTCATTGCAGGCGAAAAAGACCCGACAGTTTGCCCTTGGCATACCGAATTATTATATAAAAAAGCAACTTGCCCAAAAAGTTTTGAATTATTCAAAAGCATTCACGCAGAAGATTTATATCTGGATTACCCTGAAAAATTTATTGAAACTTGCACTAATTGGCTAAAACAACCATCTCACAATTCTTGCAATCAAACATCAGAGGATACTTCTTCCCTTTCTCATCAATAAGAAATAATTTTTTAGGAGATTTGCACATATTAAAAGCAAATTTCAGACAATGCTTTGTCCTCATCAATTCTTTTGGAAATGCTCCGCTTTCTGCAGACATTTCACAGACCTCACATCCACAATTTTCATAAAACTCTTTTGCACATTGATTGTGAATATTTGCTCTGTAATCAAGATTTTCCTTTGGGAATTTAGCCAATTTCAAAGGCTTTTGCAATTCTCTTTTATAATTTTTTAAACGTTCATTCATCAACTTTTCAAGTATGGTTCTGCGAATTTCATTTATTTGAGAAATTGGCATAAAAGGAATTTCTTCAGAAATTTCAATATCTTCAACATAAAAATCACTATCACCAGTTTTTTTAAGCTGTGTAATAAAATTTTCGTTCATTTTTTCAGGATTTTTTGCTTTTTCACAACTATCTATAGTGAAATTAACAGAATTTTCATCTTCATCTGTAACTGTCAAAATTCGGTTTTTAAAATAGAATTTTACCCCGATTTGTCGTTTTATTTTTGAATTTTCAAGTTGTTTTTCAAACTTACTGTCAAAATTTCGATAGACCTCAAGTCCAACAGCTATGCCATCCATCTTGTTAGGATAAATTTTCTTACCCTCAACTTTATTTACAAGACAGCCATTACCGTTAAAATATAATCCGTCTTGTTTTGAAACATCACCATCAGAAATTTCAAAATAATCTTTTCCAACTTTTGTAATTTTACCGAGTTTTTCTCCCAATGATTTGGGACTTTCAAAATTAAAACATCTCTTACGTCCGTCTAAAAAGTAGTCAGTAAAACCACGATTAAAACTTTTTTTAACATCAGGTTCAAAATCCAAAAATACTCGGCCTGACGATGTTTTAGGTGCAAATTTGTCAATTTCTTGTCTATAATATGCTACAACATTTTTTACATAATTTTCGTCTTTTAAACGACCTTCTATTTTAAACGATTTTACACCTGCATCAATTAACGACTCTAAATGACGAGAAGCATTAAAATCTTTCATACTCAAAAGATATTTGTCTTTAGCGATTATGTTCCCTCTTTCATCGACAAGAGTATATTTTTTACGGCAAGCTTGAGCACACTCACCACGATTAGCAGACCTTCCGCCGATATAGTAGCTGAAATAACATTGTCCGCTATAAGATACACATAAAGCACCATGGATAAAAGTTTCAATTTCAGCATTTGTATTTGCGCAAATTTCTTTAATCTTTTCTAACGACAATTCTCTAGCTAAAATTACACGAGAAACTCCCATATCATCAAAAAATTTAACTTTTTCTAAATCCCTGTTATCACACTGTGTACTCGCATGTAGAGCAATTGGAGGCAATTTATTATCTATTGCAAGTTTAAAAATTCCCATATCTTGCACGATAATTGCATCAACGCCAATCTTATATAATTTTTGAATTAATTCTTTTGCCTTTAAAATTTCATCATCAGTTAAAATAGTATTTACAGTAACATGAACTTTTACATAAAATTTGTGAGCGTAGTCTACAATCTCTTTTATATCTTCCAAAGAATTCGGAACTTTTTTACGCGCACCAAAATTCGATGCCCCAATATAAATAGCATCACATCCGGAATTTATTGCAGTTATTGCAGTTTTTTTATCCTTTGCAGGAGCTAAAAGTTCTACTTTTTGTACCATAGATTAAAAGCCTAATAATTTATTTTATCATAATCAATTGAACTAAAATACTTACCTATTGCATTAAAAAAAACTTCTCTAAGAGGTTTACCTGTTTGAGAATCATATTTTGTAATAGAAGCAACTGTTTTCCCATCACGATGAAAAAATACATCTTTGATTAAAGTATTTGTAGATTTTATATATCTTGATTTATATCTTAATACATTATTATTGTCATAAATTTCTTTGACATAAGTTTTTGGTCTTATATTTTTAACATTCATGGGAAAATTCTAACATAAAAGCACCCTCTCAAAATAAGAGGGTGCTTAAATATTAATATATTTTTACAGAGGTTTTACAGAGTTTTTGTAGATTTCTCTAACAACATCTCTGCCATTACCTGAAGGTGCAATATCAATCAAACCGCCAAGTGAAGGAGTTGTATATACAAGATCTGTAAGTCTTTCAACATCAGCATCCGTAAATCCTTCATCTTCAAGTTTTTCTTTTACATCTACAGAGAACAACCAATCTTGAACAAGTTTAGCAGCCTTATCAGCTTCTGCAGGTTCACCTGTTAAACCAGGAGCAATAGGAGCTAAAATTTCTGCTAATACATGTGGTCTGTCTTTATAAATTGTTTTTACAACCGCAGGTAAAAGAATTGCTAAACCTAAGCCGTGAGCCAATTCAGGTTTTACTGCACTCAATGGGTGTTCAAGAGCATGTGTATAGTGTAACAAGCCGTTATCAAAACTTACACCACCCATCATAGCTGCATAAGCCAAATAATAACGAGCTTCTAAATCTTCAGGGTTTGCAATAGCTTTTGGTAAGTATTTTGCAACCAATTCAATTACCTGTTTTGCTAATGAAATTGAATAAGGAGAAGCAACAGCAGATGTTGCAGCTTCTACAACGTGGTTTACTGCATCAATTGACACATATCTTGTTTGTTTTGGTGACAATTTTGTCATCAATTGAGGATCATCAATTGCAAACATAGGATAGATACAATCATAAGCAATTGCAGGTTTGAAATTCTTTTCTAAATTAGTTACAACTGCAAATCTGTTAGTTTCAGTACCTGTACCGTGTGTCAAGTTAATTGATACAATAGGTGCAGCCTTTTCAGGCGCAAATGTGAAATCATAAATATCTTCAGCAGTTTTTTCAGGATATTCAAGCAAGATAGCAACAGATTTACCTGCATCTGTAGGAGATCCACCACCGATTGCTATAACTGCTTTAGCTCCAAAATCTTTTGCAAGTTTTGCAGCATCATTTACATGATGAGTGTTTGGATTTGGAGTAACTTCTGCATAATTTACATATCCGATTCCGTTGTCTTTTAATGCTTTTTCTACATAATCCCAAGCACCTGTAGCTTTATAAGCATTTCTGCCTGACATTACGATTACTTTATCAATACCTTTTCCTTTTAAAACTTTAGCGATGTCATCAATTTTTTTGATAGCACCTACACCAAAATAAACCGTAGTTCTTGTGCGAATTTCTTTAACTTCGTTAATGTTAATATCCTTTTCCCACATAATATAACTCTCCTTTCATACTCAAATAAACCGTTTATTACGGAGCAATTAAATTATAATTCATAACTCAACAAATTACAATACTGATTGAAAATATTCAATAGTTTTCATCAAACCGTCACGAACATGAACTGTCGGCTCATAACCTAATTTTTCTTTTGCCAATGACAAGTCAGGACGACGCTGCGTAGGATCATCTGATGGCAGAGGTTTGAATATAATTTTCGAATTAGAATTAGACAATTCAATAATCATTTTAGCTAAATCTAAAATTGAATATTCACCGTCATTTCCAACATTGACAGGTCCCATAAAATCTTCTACATTCATCAATGAAATCATTCCGCGAACTAAATCATCTACATAACAGAATGATCTTGTTTGCTTGCCGTCACCATAGATTGTTATATCTTCATTTTTCAAAGCTTGGATAATGAAATTAGACACAACACGACCATCATTTTTAGCCATTCTCGGACCATAGGTATTAAATATTCTTATAATTCTTATATCCACTTTATGTTGTCTGTGATAATCCATCATTAGTGCTTCTGCAACTCGTTTCCCCTCATCATAGCAGCTTCTTAGACCAATTGGATTAACATTTCCCCAATAAGTTTCTTTTTGTGGATGCACAGTCGGATCGCCATAGACTTCACTTGTAGAAGCCTGCAAAATTCTTGCATGTGTTTCATCTGCCAAATCCAACATATTTGTAACACCGAGGACATTTGTTTTAATTGTTTTTATAGCATTGTACTGATAATGAATAGGACTTGCAGGACAAGCTAGATTATAAATCTGATCAACTTCTAAAATAATAGGTTCAATAATATCATGTCTTATCAATTCAAACTCTTTATTATCCATTAAATGTTCAACATTTTTTCTTGAACCTGTAAAAAAGTTATCAAGACAAATTATGTGATTGCCTTGCTCCAAAAGTTTTTCACATAAATGTGAACCGATAAATCCTGCTCCGCCTGTTATTAAAATATTTTTCATAATGCCCTCTTTTTATATTTAAATTTTAACACAAAAAAGCTCTCTGTCGAAACAGAGAGCTTTTTTATATGTTTTTATGCTTATTTTTCGTCTAAAGCAGCAACACCTGGTAATACTTTTCCTTCAATAAATTCAAGAGAAGCACCACCACCAGTTGATACGTGAGTGAAATCTTCTGCTTTGAAGTATTTTTTAGCAGCAGAAACAGAATCACCACCACCGATTACAGATACAGCACCATTTTTAGTTGCATCTACAATTGCTTGCAATACTGCTTTTGTACCTTCAGCGAATTTAGGATTTTCGAATGCACCTACAGGTCCATTCATCAAAATAGTTTTTGAATTTTTAATTACTTCAGCAAATGCTTTTTGGCTGTCAGGACCAGCGTCAACACCTTCAAATCCGTCAGGAATTTCATTAATTGCAACAACTTTGTTTGTACCGTTGCCAGAGAAATCATCAGCAGCTAATACATCTGTTGCCATAACTAATTTTACACCCTTATCAGCAGCTTTCTTTTCAATAGCTTTTGCAACATCCATTTGATCATCTTCACAAATAGAGTTACCAATTTTACCGCCGTTAGCTTTTACGAATGTATAAGCCATACCGCCACCGATAATTAAGTTATCAACTTTGTCGATTAAGTTTTCTAATACACCGATTTTAGAAGAAACTTTAGCACCGCCAACTACTGCTGTGAATGGTCTTGTTGGGTTATCAAGAGCTTGAGATAAGCATCTGATTTCTTTTTCCATTAAAAGACCAGCTACTGCAGGTTTTAGGATATGAGCAACTTTTGCAGTTGAAGTGTGTTTTCTGTGAGCTGCACCGAATGCATCATTTACATAGAAATCACCTAATTTTGCAAGTTCTTCTGCAAATGTCATATCATCATCTTTTGCTTCTTCAGCTTTGTAGTAACGAATGTTTTCCAACAATGCTACTTGACCGTCTTTTAAGTTTGCTAATTCTTTATCAGCACCTTCGCCTACAGGTGATTTCACGAATAATACGTCTTCACCTAAAACTTTTGACATATATTTTGCAACAGGTTCTAATGTGAATTCAGCTTTCCATTCTCCTTTTGGTCTGCCTAAGTGAGCCATTAATATAATTTTAGCTCCTTTTTCTTGCAAAGCTCTTACTGTAGGAACAATTGCTTGAATTCTTGTGTCATCTGTTACATTGTGGTTTTCGTCTAAAGGTACGTTTACGTCAACTCTTACAAGAGCACGTTTACCTTTAACGTCACCTAAATCGTTGATTGATTTTTTCATGTTTTCTCTCCTTTTCGGCTTAATTAAAACGAGGCTTTTCCCCGCAAATAACCCGAGTTTTCATGTACTCGCAAAATTATCATACAAAAAACATGAAATTAATCCAAGTAACCAATTAAATTTTTTATAATTCAATATAATCTTATTTTATATAAGAAAGGATTTACGCATATGAAAAACAAAATACTAGCTACATTAATCGTGATAAGTGCATTTATTGCTGGATACTCAATAAACAGTATTGCAATTTCAAATACAACACCAGAATACAAAATTGCAGTCGTTGATATAGCAACAATCCTTAAAAATTCAAAAGAAATTAATGCTTTAAAACTTGAACAGGAAAAACAAATGCAAAATATGCAAGCAACTATTGATAAAGCAAAAGCAGAGATTTCAAAAGAACAAGACCCTGCAAAAATTGCACAATTGGAAGAAAAATACAGAAACGAAATTAACAAACAAAAATTAGCACTTGATACATCTTACAACAACAAATTAACAGCCATTGATAATAAAATTAAAACAGCAGTTGTTGAAAAAGCTCGTTCTATGAATTACAACATGGTGCTACCAAAAAATACTGTATTATTTGGAGGAGATGACATTACAGAACAAGTTGCAACAATTATTAAATAACAAATTATCTAGAAAAAATATTAATCATTATCGGGCTAGATCCCTTATCATGAATATCACGCCAAATCTGATTTGTAATCTGTTTTTGTTGTATATCTCTTCGATATTGTTCATTTACAAATAATTGACGTTCTTTTAAAAGAGTATAACAACTATTATTATTACCTGCACCTAAAGCATCACATTTGGCCAAATCTCTCTCGAATTCTTTTCTTCGCTCTGCCCAATAATTATAAATTGCTTGAGTAGACTTAGTCCCATCAGGCCAATAATTTTGAATTTCTTTATATTCAGAATTTTCTAGCCCCCTTGGACAAAAATCAGTCCATTTGGGACGAGCAGCTGCACAAACAGGTAATGCAACAAGCAATAATATAAAAATTATAAAAAATTTAAATCCTTTTTTTCTTAATCCAATGATCATATTACTATTGTATTATAATTTGTGAAATTTTTTTTTGCAATCCTGCACATAATATATGCTATAATAGTAGCTATGAATGAGCAGTTGAAACAAACTTTAAAACTTCTTCCATCACTCCCAGGTTGTTATATTTATTACAACAATCAAGGAGAAGTAATTTATGTTGGAAAAGCAAAAATCCTCAAACGTCGTGTAATGAGTTATTTCAACAGAAAACACGAGAGTGTAAAAGTTAACGTGCTCGTTTCACAAATTGAACGATTAGAATACATAATCACAAATACAGAAGTTGAAGCTCTTATTCTTGAAAGTCATTTAATAAAAAAATACAAACCAAAATATAATATTTTACTCAAAGATGATAAAAAATATCCTTATTTTCTAATCACAGATGAAGATTTTCCAAGAATTACAATTGTTCGTAAAAAAAATATGAACCCTGAAAAAGGTAAATATTACGGACCATATACAGACATTAGAGCAATGCATGCAACATTGGATTTCCTAAAAAAAATATTTCCACTGAAACAATGCAAAACTCCAAAATTTAAAGACAGACCTTGCCTATACTACCACATTGGAAGATGTATGGCACCTTGTCAAAACAAAGTTACACCTGAAGAATACAAAGCAATAGTAAAACAGGCAGAATTGTTCTTATCAGGAAAACAGTCTGAATTAATGAAACAAATTAAAGAACAAATGCAAAAATATTCAGACTCATTACAATTTGAAAAAGCTGCAAAGCTACGCGACAGCTACAATGACCTTGCTAAAACCTTAGAAAAGCAAAAAGTTGTATATGAAAATACTAAATTAAATGAAGATGTAATATCTCTAATGGCTGATGATGGAATTTTTGCAATCGTTATACTTATGATTAGAGAAGGACGTCTTATTGATAAAAAAGATTTTACATACGAAGTCGAAGAAGAAGACAGAACTGAATTTTTTGCAACATTTTTCAAAGAATATTATACAACTCTAAAACTTGAATACCCTGACAGAATTGTATCTAATGAATTAGAAGCAATAGGAGAAAAAGCATTATATGAAGAATGGCTTGAAATCTTAGCTCAGAAAAAAGTAAAAATAAGCTATGGTAAATCTGCTCAAGGAAAAGAATTACAAATGCTTGCCGATAAAAATGCAAAAGTTGTTCTTGACAACGCAAAAATTTCCAAAATGTCTAAAATCAGAGATGACTTTAACGAGATAGGTTCATACCTAGCTGAAAAATTACAACTAAAAAATTTCCCACATAGAATGGAATGTTATGATATTTCACATATTCAAGGAACTAACACTGTTGCCTCTATGGTAACTTTCATTAACGGTTTACCTAAAAAATCAGAATATAGAAAATTTAAAGTTAAAATGACAGAAGGAAAACCTGACGATTTTCTATCAATGAAAGAAGTACTTACAAGAAGATTGTCACATCTTGGTGAAGAAAAATGGGCTAAACCTGATTTAATGATAATCGATGGTGGTAAAGGTCAACTATCAAGTGTTATGGAAATTATAGAAGAATTAGGTATTTCAGGTATTGATGTCGTAAGCTTGGCAAAAAAACACGAAGAAGTATTTTTACCAAAACAGTCAGAACCGGTTATCTTACCAAGAAACTCAAGCGCTTTATTTTTATTCCAAAGAATACGTGATGAAGCCCACAGATTTGCAATTACTTACCATAGAAAATTAAGATCAAAATCAATGATTGAAAAAAAATAATATTCTATATATTAATCTTACGGTTAATTCTTTTTTTCTTTAATCTAGCCTCAAAAGCTTTTAATCTATGTCTTACACCAGAACCTGTAACAGATTCCGCAGCATCTTTGATTTCAGCTTTTGATATTTCCATATTTTCTTCAGTTTTCTTTTCATTCTGTACTTGTTGATTCAAGATTTCATTAGACTTAGTAAGATATACCCAATGTTTTTTTAACTCACCATTAATATTAGGTCTTCCTGCCCACATAGTAACAAATCTTTCGTCAGACCCCATACTACCATCAATTTTTTCTATAGGATCTATCTGATAACAAACAGCAGAAATATTAACTGATACCCAAAAATGAGGAATTGATGTTTTTTTAGGTTCCATATAAACTTTCAGGTTATTATATCTTTGTTCAATTTTTCCTCCTGTATTGTAGGAATCTGTTTGAACATTAATTAAATAATCTCTTAAACTGTTTTCAAAAACACGAATTGATTCAGCCATCAGCAATCCTTAATATGAACTTTCATCTTTCAAAATTTTAGTTATTTAAACTATGAATTGGAGCAGGAATTCTACCACCTCTGCGGACAAATCCCGATGATGATAGAGAATTTACAGACATTATAGGAGCTTTCCCTAACAATCCTCCATATATAACTTCGTCTCCTATATTCTTTCCCACAACAGGAATAATTCTAACAGCAGTTGTCTTTTTGTTAATCATTCCAATTGCCATTTCATCCGCAATAATACCTGCAATTGTATCTACAGGAGTATCTCCAGGGATTGCAATCATATCAAGACCGACAGAACAAACAGATGTCATAGCTTCTAATTTATCAAATGTTAAATATCCTTTAGATGTCGCATCAATCATACCGGCATCTTCTGATACAGGAATAAAAGCTCCAGATAACCCCCCAACATGAGAACTAGCCATTATTCCGCCCTTTTTCACTGCATCATTCAACATTGCAAGAGCAGCAGTCGTACCATGAGCTCCAGCATGTTCTAGCCCCATTGCCTGAAAAATTCCTGCAACACTATCACCTATAGCAGGGGTAGGAGCTAAAGATAAATCAATTACCCCAAATGGAATATTTAATTTTGCAGCTAACTTTCTACCAACAAGTTCGCCTGTTGTTGTAATTTTATATGCAATTTGTTTAATTTTATTTGCTAAAGTGCTTAAATCGTCTTTTTCATCAAGAGATTCAACTGCAGCTCTCACAACACCAGGGCCAGAAACTCCGACATTCAATGCACATTCAGGTTCTCCAATCCCGCAAAAAGCACCAGCCATAAAAGGATTATCTCCAGGTGTATTACAAAATACAACCAATTTAGCTGCGCCAATACCATCTTTATCTTTTGTAAGCTCAGCTGATTTTTTAATAATTTCAGCCATTTTTAAAACAGCATCCATATTAATCCCTGCTTTTGAAGAAGCAACATTGATTGATGAACATAAATAATCTGTTTGAGCTAAAGCCTCTGGTATACTTTCAATTAAAAGTTTATCCCCTTTTGTCATTCCTTTTTCTACAAGTGCAGAAAAACCTCCGACAAAATTAACACCAACATCTTTAGCAGCTCTATCAAGAGTTTTTGCAATTTTTACATAATCAGGATTTTTACAAGCCTCTCCAACTATTGATATAGGTGTTACAGAAATTCTCTTATTCACAATAGGTATAGAATATTCATTTTCAAATTCATTTGCATACTCTACAAGATTTTTTGCATAATGAGTAATTTTTTTATAAATATTGTCACAGACAACATCTACATCACTATCCATACAATCTCGCAAACTTATCGCCATTGTAACCGTTCTTATATCAAGGTTATACAGCTTTATCATATTTATAGTTTCTAATATCAAATCTTTATTTATCATTGTAAGTATTGAACTCCATGGAATAAAACTTCTGTAATATCTAATTTTTTAACCTTCAAACGCATTTCTACACGTCTACTTTTTGCATAATCCTCTTTACCGTTTACAAGTATTGGTTCTGAATAACTTTTACCTTCCACAACCAACATTTTTTTCAACTTATCATTATATTTTTTATCAAAATTAGTCTTAAACATATAATCTGCGACAGAATTAGCACGCTGTAAACTTAAAGACATATTTTTCATATACTGCTCATCAGGATTTTTTATCCCTGCGTATGATTGACTATCAGTGTGCCCCTGAATAATTATATTTTCAATTTCATCAACTAATTCTTTCTTAGAAAATATTGTATTAATATATATAGGTATCAGTTTATTAAGATAAGCTTTACCTTTAGGTGAAAGGTTATAACTGCTTAATTCAAAAAGCTCCAAATCTGAGATTTTTATATCACCTGTCATTGGATCAACTTGTGCTTCAATATTTGCTTTTTTCAAATTTTCAATTAATTCTTTATTAACTTCAATTTGTTGTTTTTTTTGTTCCAAACTTTGTTGAGTAAATCCTGTCATTGCAAGAACGAATAATGTCATGAAAATAATTGCCAAACCTAATAAAAGGTCAGCCATTGTAGTCCAGAAGATATTGTTATCTCCTTCTACATTATTTGATTTTCTCATCATTATTGCCATATGTATTCTCCTTGAAATTGACTAAAATAAATCGTCAACATCATCAGATTTCCCACCGTTTTTCGCAAACTCTTTTATATTTTTGTTCATTTGATTTACGCCAAAAATAAGGTTTTCAAGATATGGGACAAGATTACTTGCAATACCTGAATTTAATGCTACTTTAAAATGTTGAGGCATTGCAGTAATTAAGTTTGATATTGAATTATTTTGAATTTTTGTCTCTTTCAAAAGCTCTAATAAGAATTTTTCAGAAGAAATATTATCAAACAATTTTCCCATAAAGTCTTCACACATAGAAAGAGGTCTCTTACATAACAATTGGAAAGAAATTCTTTCAAACATCAAAAATAACAAAGATGATCCAACAGCAATAACTGATACAAGAGCTGCAGTCTGCATACTAGACATCAAACCTGCAACTGATGCAATTGTTTTTTCTTGTGAAGAAAAATCAATTTTACCAAAAGCAATTGCAATATTTAAAAAGGTAAACAACGGACCAAAACCTGTTAAAACAGTAGGTACAGTCTGTAAAAACTTATTATTAAATTTTGATGTAATTAAAGTTTCTTCATTAAAGAAATACAAAGGATCAACTGTTGTTTGAATATTTTGAACAGTTGAAGAAACTTCTTTATATGTCAAATCATTATTTTTACCTTTTAAAGCTATAGATTCTGAAAAAACAAGTGTATTTTTAAATTCTAACCAAAGACTTGACACATAAGGATTTAAAGACATCCACTCATCAATTTCTTTAAATCTAAAATTTAAATCAGTTTTTTTAAAATTAGAAATAAATGCTAAAAATATATTTAAATTTTTGTTTACATATACATAATTTTTTAAACAATAAATTATTGAAAATAAAAAAGTAAACAATACAATAAGGATAGGAATATCCGTAAATATATGCATTAAATTCATAAAATCTCCGTTTCTATAACAGGATTATAGCATAACTTGCCTAATCAGGCAATACAACAAACGTTTTACTAGACTTCATTATAGGTTTTAAAATGAGCTTTGCAAACTTCTTTTAAGCGTTCTTTTCCATATTTGTCTATAAAATCAGAAGCAACAGCCTTTACCAATCCAGAACAACCTTTTTGGAATTTAAGTCCATAAGTATTTTCCATTTCTTGCATTTTTTGCACAAATGTTGCACGTGCAAGTACAGATGCTGCAGCAACTGCAATATCACTTTCAGCTTTACACATCTGCTCTAATCTGATACTTCTACCATTTTTCATCAATGCTGATTTTATTAAACTTTCGTCTCCAAATTTATCAGAAAGTGCATATTCACAATGATTTGTATTCAAAATATTTTCTATAGCCCTTGCATGTCCCCAAGCCAATAATTTATTTAAATTTTTAATGTTTGCATACAATTCATTATATTTAGAATTTGAAATAGCAATTATAGAATGAGGAGCCGCTTTCTTAATTTCTACAGCTAAAGAAAGCATTTTTTTATCAGAAAGTTTTTTACTATCTTTTATTCCTAAATCCAGAAATTTTTTTGCATTAGTTTCATCAACCAAAACACCTGCAATTACAAGCGGTCCAAAAAAATCTCCTTTACCTGATTCATCAGTTCCAATATGAGAAATATATGTTTCTGCCATAATCTTTTCCTTAATGAACACTTTCTGGAACAGCCATAGGTATTGGAACAGGTGCAGCTGTATCTCTTATTGGAGTAGGCTTAGCAACTGGTTTTGGCGCTTGTGGCTGAGGAACCGGTGTTTTTGCTTGTTCTATTTTCTTTACTGATTCAGGTAATTTTGGTTCTAGATTATCTACTTCTACCGGAGTTTGTTCTTCAACCTTATTTTCCTGTTTAGCTTTGCCCTGTTCTCCTATAATTTTTACATTACTACCTGCTGCAAAAGGCATTAATTCAATTTCTGGGTAATTAAATTCTGCTTTACCATAAGGTTCTGTTGCTACTTTCATAACATCTTTCCAAATCAAAGCAGGAACTGTACCACCTTGAATTGATCTATTCATAACCGTATTATCATCATTACCTACCCAAACACCTGCAACAACATTTGGAGTATATCCCATAAAATATGCATCTTTGTTATCATCAGTAGTACCGGTCTTACCTGCTGCAGGTTTTCCAATATTTGCAGCACGTCCTGTACCATTAGTAATAACTGTTTTCATCATAGCAGTCATTTCTGCTGCCGTATTCATACTTAATTGATGAGTAATTTTTGTTTTTGTTGCCTGATAAACAACCTTACCTCGAGAAGTTTCTACTCTTTCAATTGCATAAGGTTGTACTACAAAACCTCCATTTGCAAAAGCTCCATACGCTCTTGTAAATTCAAATAATTTGACACCATTTGAACCTAAAGCAATTGTATAGTCATACTCAAGAGGAGTTTCAATACCCAAAACTCTCGCAATTTGAATAACAGATCTTACACCAACTTCTTTAATTAATCTGGCAGCACAAACATTTGAGGATACCATCAATGCAGTATATACAGGTATTTTCCCTCTGTATTTGTTGCCATAATTATGAGGTGACCACTGACCTATAGTAATAGGTCGATCTTCAATCATATCATTTGGACTAATACCTTTTTCCATAGCTGCAGCATAAACTATAGGTTTAAATGAAGATCCAGGAGGTCTTACAGCTTGAGTAACCCTATCATATTGGCTTTTTGTATAATCTTTACCTCCAGAATATACAAGAATTTTACCATCTATTGGACTGTATGCAAAAACTGCTGCTTGGTTTTTATCGCTTGTTAATCCCCAATTTTTAAGATTTTTCAAAATTGCTTCATTTGCAGCCTTTTGAGCTTTATAATCTAGAGTTGTAACAACCTTATAACCACCTTGAGAAATTTCGGTCTCATCAAAACCTAACTTTTCTAATTCTTTCATTACGTAATCACAAAAATATGGAGCTTTATTTGTTGTATAAAACTGAGGAACTTTAGCTAAATGAACTTTTTCTTCTTTAGCTTTTTCATATTCTTCTTTTGTAATGTATCTCATTTTATACATTCTTGTAAGAACTTGATTTCGTCTTTGAACAGCTAAATCCATATTATTAAAAGGATTATATACAGATGGAGCTTGAGGAAGTCCAGCTATTAGAGCAAGCTCTGCTAAATCACAATTTTTCAAATGTTTATCAAAATATATCTGAGCAGCACCTTCTACACCATAAGCTCCTGCTCCTAAATATACATTATTCATATACATTTCTAAGATTTGATCTTTAGAAATAGTTTTTTCAATTCTTGCTGCGATGAATAACTCTTTTAATTTTCTATCAAATGTACGTTCATTATTCAAAAATAAAACTCTTGCAAGTTGTTGAGTAATTGTACTTGCACCTTGAACAACATGACCTGCTAATACGTTTTGAATTGTAGATCTTGCAAGACCTGCAATATCATAACCATGATGACGATAAAAATTTTTATCTTCTGTAGCAATTAATGCTTTTTTTAAGTTATCGGGAATATCTTTTAATTCAATTTTTTCATAAGTATAAGCTGTAAAAGTTTTTATAATTTCACCATCAGCTGAATAAATTTTTGTTACAATATTAGGCTTAAATTGTTCCAAATTATTAATTGGAGGAAGAGATGAAAGATATAACTCCAAAGATGCAACCCCTGCTAGTACACAAGCACAACCTAATATAAAAATAAATTTTAAAGTAGAAAAAAATCCTCCACCTTTTTTTGATTTTTTAGATATATTAGCTCTAGCCATCTCTTTGGCTGTATAATTTCTATTTACATAATATTTTGACATGAATACTCCCTCATCAACTTCCATAATATTAATATAAAATAATTTTCTTGGCAAATATGGTATACTATTTTTGTGAATATACCTGATTTTATATTTGTAATAATAAATGAAATTCGCTCATACTTTGTTCCTGAAAAAGTAACATATGAAATAACAGGAGAATGCAAAAAGTGCGGGAAGTGCTGTAATTATATGTACAGCTACGATACTTATACTGAAAAAGAATTTAAAATAATGCAATTTCTATTCCCAGCATATAAACGATTTTATATAAAAGGAAAAGATGAGAAAGGGAATTTAATTTTTGCATGCAAACTCGTCACAAAAGAAGGTCTATGTTCTGATTATGAACACAGATTAAGAATGTGCAAAAATTATCCGGCTAAAAAAATCTTTTACCCAGCAAAACTTCATGAAGGCTGTGGATATAAAGTTAATATAAAAACATTTGAAGATTACCTTAAAAATTAAAAAGCATCAGTTTTAATCGGATTTTTAAATTTGGTAATATTTCCTTGGAACAACAATTTAACAGTACCAACAGAACCATTTCTGTGTTTTGCAATAATAATTTCAGATTCACCTTTTGATTGAGCCTTTGCAGCTGCATCTTCTTCGCCATCTTCAGCTTTTCTGTAATATTCGTCACGGTAAATAAACATTACAATATCAGCATCTTGTTCGATAGATCCTGATTCTCTCAAATCTGAAAGCATTGGACGTTTATCATTTCTTGATTCTACTGCACGAGATAACTGGGATAGAGCGATTACAGGCACATCTAATTCTTTTGCAAGGATTTTCAAACCTCTTGATATTGCTGAAATCTGTTGCATACGATCTTCCCTGCCAGAACTTTCCATTAATTGAAGATAGTCAATCAATACAAGCCCTAGATTTTTTTCTTCCATTTTTAATCTTCTGCATTTTGCACGAATATCAGTAATTGTACAACCTGAAGTATCATCAATATAAATAGGAGCTTGAGCAAATGCATTCATTGCAGTAGCCAATTTTTCCCAGTCTTTGCTTTGCATATTACCTGTTTTTACTCTTTGAGAATCAATTTCTGCTTCAGAACATAACATACGCTGCATCAACTGATCCTTTGACATTTCAAGAGAAAATATCGCAACAGGAGTTTTAGCTTTCAAAGCCACATTTTGTGCAATATTTAATGCAAAAGCTGTTTTTCCCATAGCAGGGCGGGCTGCAAGGATTATCAAATCCGAACGTTGCAAACCGTTTAATATCGCATCTAATTCATAAAAATCAGTCGGAATCCCTGTCAATTCATCTTTATGCTCATAACGATATTCAATTTTTTCATAAGTGTTTAAAACCAAATCTTTTACATGCACTAAATCGGTAGTTGCCTTTTTAGAAGCGATGTCAAATATAAGTTTTTCGGCACTATCGAGGGATTGATCAATAGGATTTACATCGTATCCAAAAGATACTATTTCTGAGCCAGCATTAATTAAGGCTCTTTTTATTGCTTTTTCCTGAACAATTTTTGCATAATATTCAATATTTGATGTAGTAATTGTTTTGTAACATAAATCATTAACAAAAGCGCGTCCGCCAATTGTTTCCAGCTTTGAATTATAATTTAAAACATCAGATACTGATACAATATCAATTCTTTCATTACTGTTGAAAAGTTGTAGCATAGCTTCATAGATATATCTGTGTGCAGGTTTGTAAAAACTTTCAGGTTTTAGAGTTTCAACAACTTTTGTAATTACATTTGGGTTTACTAAAATTGCACCTAAAACAGCTTCTTCAGCCTCAATATTTTGAGGTAACATTCCAAAATTACTATCTTTTTCTTTTACTGCCATGCTTAATTTTTCTCCTGTTATCACATGATATTACATAAAAAATAATTTTGCATGTAAAGAATTATTGACAAAAATATTTTATCATTCAAAAATCAGTTTATGAAAAAAGCATTTTTAAATTTTAAAGCATTTATTCTAAGTCAAAAATCACAAACCCCAAATGAAATCGGGAAGATTTTATTAAGAGAAGCTATTCAAATATCTTCAGCAGAATCTTGTACTGGCGGATTGATAAGTTCAAGATTAACAGATATCTCAGGAAGTTCTGCCTATGTAAGAGCAAATTTTGTCACATACTCAAATGAAGCAAAACATAGAATTTTAAATGTTTCAGAAGATACATTAAAAAATTACGGAGCAGTAAGTGAAGAATGTGCTAAAGAAATGGCTCAAGGTCTTTTACAGTTGACTAAAAGCGATATAGTAATTTGTACAACTGGAGTTGCCGGACCAACAGGCAGTGAAGAAAAACCTGTCGGATTAATGTATGCAGCCTGCGGATATAACGGGAAAATTACAGTTAAAAAATTTGAACTTAACCCTGCTTATACAAGAAAAAA
>CAUDIU010000003.1 GCA_958449715.1 uncultured Clostridium sp.
TCGCTAAATTCCCGCCTGCACTATCGCCTGCTATTGCAATTTTATTTGTGTCAATGTTGTTATCGCTTCCATATTCTGCAAAGTATTTTATTGTTTCATATATTTGGTTCAGTGCATCAGGATATTTGAATTCAGGAGAACGAGGGTAGTTTACAAATGCTACGGCTGATTTTGTGTAGTTCGCAATTTTTTTGATAGTCATATCATACACATCAGCGTCACCCATTACCCAGCCGCCACCATGGCAATAGATTATTACAGGTAATTTCTCGTTTAAACAGTCTTCAGGCCTTACTATTCTTACATTAATATCACCTGCAGATGGACTGAATATTGTTATATCTTCTGTATGAGCATTAATTGGAGCATAGAATTCTTTTTGTAATTCACTTAAAAATTCTCTTGCTTCATCAGGGGTAATCTCATTTAATGGTTTTGAATTTTTGGATTCAATGTAATCAATAAATTTTTGTACTGTTTTGTCAAGATTTGGTTTTGTCATAGTACCTCCTTTTAACAGATTTTTTTCTGAATAAATATTTCTGTCATCACCGCTTTGTAATATCTTTTTTTATTTAATTAATTGCCTAATCAGCTAATAGCTTTTTATTGTGGACTGTTTGATTATTGTTTTGTGATGAAAAAATTGTTTATTATATTTTTTTTAATGATTGTTGGAATATCAGCTCAAGCTCAAGATTGTGCCTGTGATGAGCAAGTTTTGGGCAGAGAACATATGTTCTGTGAAAAAGGGGCATTAAGTAATAATGTTACGATTACTAATTTAAGAAATATAATTTGTAAGGGAAATGCTTTTAAGGTTGCATTTGATTGCAAATTTTGGTCTGAATGTGCAAAAGCAGGTGATAGGGTTAATTTTTCTGTCCCCGGTGCGATATATACTCAGGAAGGGACTTTGTTAATTCCTGCAGCTTCAAAAGTTGTGGGGACAGTAATTAGAATTGAAAAGCAAAGAATCCCGAATAAGAACGCTCGTGTTTATTTGAATTTTGAATGTTTGTTATTACCTGACGGTAGTGCAATTCAAATGTCTGCGAAACCTTTGACTAAAGATTCTTCTCTAAAAGAAGGACCTTGGCATACAGCAGGAAAATTAACAGCTTACACTCTCGGTTTAGGTATAGTAGGTGCAGGTGCAGGTACCGGTTTTGCCTTTATTCCAAATCCTGCAAAATTAGGCGTAGGTTATGCAATCGGTATTCCTGTCGGTACAACTGTTGGTTTAATTACGGGATTAGTTACTCCGGGGCTTAAATACCACGCAAAAGCAGGTGAAGAAATTACAATAATTTTATGTGATGATTTGGCGATAAAAAAACAATGTGAGTAAATTGTCAGTTTGATGTCAGTAAATGCATTGAGCTGACAATTTAATTTTATGGTGAGGATTATGAAAAATTTTTATTAAAAATTTTTATTGAAGAAATAAAATCTTAGTGCTAATATAAATTTGCAATAGCGGCATCGTCTAGAGGTTAGGATAGCAGATTCTCATTCTGTTGACACGGGTTCAATTCCCGTTGCCGCCGATTATAAGTTTATAAATGAGAAGTAATAAAGAATAAAAAAATAGGTCGGTTTCTATATTCGACCTATTTTTCAAATGTTGAATTCTCCAAAATTTTTATATTTTAATTAAGAAAAATTTGCTGTCTTTAAGGGCTAATACTTTGTGTTCTTTGTCTTTTTTAAACATTAAAATTTCGCCTTTATCAAGTTTAAATTTTTCAGCATCAAAATGTAATTCGATTTCTCCATCTATTACATATACAGCTGCATCAGATTCTGAAGTGTGAGTGTCTATGATTTCATCTTTTTTTAGACCTATGATTGTTAAACTACTATTATCTTTTTCTAGTAATCTTTTGTGTTCAAATTTTTCGTGATCGATATCAATAATATCTTTTGCTTTTAGTACGTTATAAAACATAATCCCTCCTTTTTATACAATTTATCTTTTAAAAGGAAGGATTACATTCTATATTAAGGCTATTGAGGTCAATAATTTTAATTAGTCTTTTGTCTTATAATTAGGACAAGCGGGATTATGATAAATGCTGCAAGTCCAAAATATCTGAAAGTTTCAACATATCCCCAAAGGCTAGATTGTTGCAGAAGCTGATTATAAATTTGCATACCTGCCATATGAGTAGCGGTTGCTAAATCAGTATTAGCGGCGAAACTTGCAGCTAGTGAATTTATTTTTGCTGTATATGCATCGCTAGAGAAATTTAGATGTCCTACCATCATCATTTGATGTACTTGAGAAAATCTTGAAATCATAGTTGTAGCAACAGAAGTCCCAATTGCAGCACCTGTGTTTTTTAATAGATTTTGCACCCCTGCAGCATTAGTTTGCTGTTCATTTGTCAATGTACTGCAGGACAAATTCATCATTGGTACCATTGCCATAATCATACCAAGTCCGAATACCATATTAGGTAATGCAATATCTACAAGTGCTATGTTTGTATTTATTTCTCCAAACATTAACCCGCCTATGCCAAGAATAATTAGCCCTGTAATAATTAATGGTTTTGTTCCTATTTTAGGTGTTAGAACACCGCATGCTACTGTTGCAATAAGACAACCTGCACCTCTTGGTACCATTGATAAACCGCTTAAGAATGATGTGTATCCCATTAATTGTTGTAACATTGATGGTAATATTGCTGCAGATGCCATCATTACACCCATTAGTACCATTAAAACTATTGTTCCGAAAAAGAAATTCCCGTCTTTCAAAATGGATAAATCAATCAATGTTTTTTTCTTTTTAACTTGGATAGTGAAAAATGCAACCATTGCCATCATTGAAATTGCAAATGTTTTGCAAATCCATGCTGCTCCAAACCAGTCCGCATCATTCCCTTTATCAAGTACGATTTGTAATGTCAAAAGCCATACACATAAAAAGAAAAATCCCGAATAATCCATTGTGACATTCTTTTGTTTTTTTGCATATTCCGGATCAAATACTAATTTTTTGATTAAATGGAATGCAATAATTCCAAAAGGAACATTTATAAAATAAATGAAAGGCCAAGACCAAGTTTCAGTAAGCCAACCGCCAAGTGCCGGTCCCATAATCGGGGCCATAACAACACCAAGTCCAAATACTGCCATTGCTGCAGCTCTTTTTTCTTTTGGAAATATTTCAAAAATGATAGCTTGCGATATCGGCATTATTCCACCACCGCCTATACCTTGTAGAATTCTTGCAAATAAAATCATTGTCATTGATGTAGATAATCCGCAAAGAACTGAAGCAACAGTGAAAATTGTGACACTAATCAAAAAGTAAGTTTTTCTCCCAAACAGTTTTGAGAAAAAATCAACTGCCGGAATTATAACACCGCTTGCGACTAAGTAACTTGTAATAATCCAAGTGGATTCGTTATGACTTATTGAAAAACTTCCAGCCATGTATGGCAAGGCAACGTTTGAAATAGTTTCGTCTAATGCAAACATAAATACTGAAAGCATTACAGGAATCATAACAACCCAAGGATTAATATTTTTGTTTTGCTTTAATGTATTTTCCATAATTCCCTCAATAAAACAGGGGTAGAATTTTCTACCCCTGTTGCATAGTCTAGTTTACCTAATAAATGGGTAATTGTCAATATTAATATTTTTTAATAAAAATAAAATATATTTGTAATAAAAGTATCAAAAATTTTATTTATATTGTTTAATTGTAATATGTTAGTAGTAAACAATTTAAATAATTTTAGTAGAAATTTTATTAATAATACTAATTCTAATAATACATATCAACCACACTTTACAGCATTGCCTAAAAAAGCGGTATCAGATATAAGAAATATTTCTCATTTACCTTGTGCTTGCTGTGGTAATACTATGATTAATCCTATTAATTTTAATGAATATTTAAAATTTTTTATTCCAAATTCTAAAAGAGCTCTGGAAAATCAGTCTTTAGAAAAATATCGTGAGACTCAAGGTTTTTCATTTTTGAGTAATTTATCTGCATTAAATCCTAAAAAGAATATGAGAGATATTATATCATTAGATTCTGTCCAAACTCAGATTCGTAATTTACCTCCAAATATTCAGATAGAAGTTAATGAAATATTATCTTGTTCTGATAAAGTCACTAAAAATTCTGCCATGGTGATGAAAAAATTATCCAAATATTATAATAATTTTTCTGATGGAACAAAAAAATTATTAGATGTTATGGAAGGTTATTCTTCGAGGTATCCTTATAAAACTTTTTTTGAAATATTTAATATGCCTGAAATAGCTCAGTATCACAAAGAGTCAATGGAAGCTATCAAAAAGCAATCTTTGAGTTCCAGTATTAATGTATTTAGGCAATTACAATCTTTAAAGGGTTTGAATTTTCAAGATAAAAAACAAGTACAAGAAATAAATGCGAATGTTTTGACAATATTAAATTCAGATTATTATCGGCCAGTGATACATAAAGCATTGGTAACGAATTTATATGAAAATTGGGCTTCAAATTTATCAAATCCATCTTTGCATGATGAAATTATGAATATTATTAAAGATATTCCTTATGATAATAATTATCCAAATGTTTTTATTTCAAATTGTGTGAATAATAAATTAACAGATTTAGACATAGTAAAAACTATATCTGAAGAGTTGTTAGCTACATTTGAACATATTTTACCTAAAAGTCAGAATGGTGAAAATATAATATCAAATGGAATAGTGTTATGTAGAAAATGTAATAAAGAGCGATCTGATTTACCTTATTCATTCTTTTTGAAATTTCATCCTGAAATGATAAATAATATGCAAAAACAGATTAATAAAGTCATTTCATTTATAAAAAATGGAAAATTAATAGGTTATGATTCTTATCCTGTAGACGTAAAAAAAACATTGTTAGCTCAATCTGATAATAAAATAAAAATAAATATTCGAAAATTTTTGTACCATTATGATGATGTAGCATCGAAAAAATTAGAAAATGCAGAAAAAGCTTATGCTGTAGATGAACAAAAATTAAATAAAACAAATGAAAAAATATCATCTATTGATGCAAAATTAGAAGAGGCAATATCAATTGTTAGAAAATTAAAAAAAGAGAGAAAAGTTCTACAGACAGAGTTAGATAGTCTGATAAAAAATAAAGATTTTTTAGAATTAAATGTCTTAGAAAAAGAAAATAATGTAAAAGAAATAACTAATTTAATAGATGAAGATATATTATTAGATTATATTGTAAAAATAAAGAGAAAATCAGAAAAATAATTATTAAATTTTAATTGTTTATAAAATTATTTGTATTCACTCTCATCAAATATGCCCCTTCAATATATTCTTTTTCGTCTTTTTGAAAACCTAATTTTTCATAATTTTTTCTTAGAGCAGATTCATTTGCTTTAGAGTATAATGATAATTCTTTTGCATTTTTGTTAATTGCAATTTTTTTCATATCTTGATAAATTTTATTTATAATATTTTTACTATCTTGTTTTTTTCTGTTTCTTACAAGAGCATCAATAAACATACTTTTTTCTCCAAGTCTGTTTTTTTTGAAGCAATATGTGTAAGATGCAAGAATTTCACCTGAATTATCTTTTATTATTCTCATTTTACAATTATGAACCATTGAATCGATGCAATTAAAAATAGCTTTTAGATAAGGCAATTTTTCATGTCTTTCTTTTGAATACATTCTCATCATTTTATAAAGATTAATAGGATTTTTGGTACTTTTTATTTGTGATTTAAAAATAATGGGTTTGTAATTTATTAAATTATATTGTTGAATTTGCATGTAATTATAAAACATTGAGCAAAAAAAAAGTTGCTATGTGAGTTGAAAATATTGATACTAAAAAATTGACTAATTATTAAATATATGTTACGTTGGACTATATATTTATTATTATAAATTATTTATTTTTATAGGTGAGTTTATGAAAAAATTGATAGCTTTGGTGGTAATTTATTTATGTGTATTATTATCGGCAAATAAAATATTCGCTGAAGATATTACTCCTATACAAGTTCCAAATTCTTCAACATTAATTAACCAAAATTTACCATTAGAATTAAATAGTCAAGAACAAAATTCTCAAAGTTTATTGCCTACATCAAAGTCAGTAGAAAAAAATATATTTATTCCAGCTGGAATAGAAGTCTTTTTTAATGTAAGAGATGTATATAGTAGTAAGACAATTACAACTTCTACCAAAATCCCAATTTTTGTAGCGAATGATGTGTATTATAAAAATAATTTAATATTTAATAAGGGTGCAATTGGTTACATGTATCCAAGTTATGTTAATAAAGCTGGAAAATTTGGGAATAATGGAAAGTTAAATTTTGAGAGTGCTTATATTCAAGATGTAAATGGTAATGAGCAATTACTTTCAGTAAATTATAATACACAAGGTAGAAAAGTTTTTTATTCTGGTGCTGGTGGTATTTTAGCAAATAGTAAAAATGCTGAAGTTGGTCCTGGTACATTATTTTCAGGAAAAATTGTAAATGCTTTTCAAATAAGATTAAAATTGAACGATTAATAAGAAAAATTGAATTAATTAACTTAATATTTACATTATTTTATTTTTATTCAAGATAAGTAAGTTAGAATTATGTTTTTTCAACAACAAGAAAGTATTAATTTAGATAGTTTAATATTATTAGTATATATTGTGTCAGGATTATTTACTGCTATGATAAATTATTTATTAGGTATTTGTTTTAGGAATAATAATGTTAATACAATCAAAAAAGAGTATCCATCGGAAGAAATAGAATACTTTTATATGCCTTTAATAAACCTTGTTACAATTGCTCAATTCTGTGTAGGAGTATATATTGCTGATTATATTCTTTCTTGTTTTATATTTTCTGATTTAGTCCAAATTCATAGTAGTCTTGGTATGTTATATATAAAAGCTTTTTATGGGATATTTGCATTTTGTTTTGGGTTAGTATTAACAAGTTATACGGCTATATTGACAAACAAGCGTATAATTGGGATATTTTTGCTTGATATACTTAAACGTACACAAGTTTCATATTCAGAAATTAAAGAAATCCAAGTAAGAAACAATAAAATTACAGTTTATCAAAAAGATAAATGTACTTTCCCTTTAGTTAATAGAAAAGAATCAAGAATATGTCTTGAAAAATTAAAAAAAATTTTTGAATTAGAAAATTTAAAAGTAAATATACAGTGATAGCATATAATTAATTTTTTAATTTGCAGAATAAAAAATTTGTGGCATAAATAAGTCCTGAAAAATAAATTATAATAAAACGTTTCTACTAAAAAAGCGGGTTTAAAAACCCGCTTACTTATTAATTAATTTACCAGAGATATGACAATTTTCGAACTTGGTTATTAGAAAATGTCGCATGATTTTTAGATTAATTTTGTACTTAAATTTTTGCTATTTTTTACTTTTTATGTATTGTTCAAATGCTGAAAATTTATAGTAAAATGATATATTTACATCTGAATTATTTAATTGTTGTTAGGTTTATACAAATTTAGTTTATGATTGTAAAAATTATTAAAAGAATTGTTTTTATTATATTATTTGTTTTGTTAATTTTGTATAAGGCTTGAACATATTTTTGCATAGAGTGTCCTACTTATGTTTTTAGTATTTCTAAAATTGTTAATCGGTCAAGTCTGAAGGTTCTTTCTGCTTGACGGAGTTCGCAAAATGCTTTGATATATATTTTATCTTTTCCATATTCAGAATTTTTAATTAGGGCATTATCTAATATGTCTTTGCCATAATTCATTTCAAGAGGTAGTATAATTCTTTCTGTAATTTCTCTTTTTTTGAAAAGTGAGGATGCTTCATATCGGATTTTTATCCTATAATTCTTTACAATTGCTATTTTGAATATTTCTTTTAAATTATATGATTTATTTTTATAGTTATCTTTTTGATTTTTAACATTTGTTTTTTTCTTACCTAATAAAAATGGTATTATAGCTAGGAAAAATAGGTAAAATATAAAAAATTCCATTAGTAGTTCCCTTTTTAACTTAATATAATTTCTTTTGCCATTGAGTGTAATTTGGCCGCAAGAGAAATAATACTTCTATCAATTGCATAACCACTGAATTTGAAACAAGGTTTATACCATGAACCTTTTTGATTTGTGACAAGTGTTGTACTAAAATCAAATACAGGGATGCCCCCATTTTGATATACAGCTATAATAGTATTCAGTTCTTTCCCAACCATAAAGTTAGTTTTTGCAAATGTGAATTTTTCAGGGAAAATAGTACCATTTTTATTTTTTACTATGAGAATTGATCCATAATTTTCTTGCAAATCATTTCCGGAAGGTGTTTTTAATTTTATATTGGTGGCTTTGCTATTACTGGCATGTGCACTTTTGATTGCATTTTGAACTACTTCAGAGTTTTCTAAGTATTTATTTACTAAATGTCCCCTGACCTCTGGGGTCCATTCTGCATAATATTTTAGCATTCCACATACAATAACTTTGGCATTTGTAAATATAGTTTTAGTTACAGAATCGTAAATATCTCCGGCTTTTACATCAGGATTATATTTAGTATTATTTGGAATTAGTTCATTAGAAAGACTTTGGATAATTTTTAAATTTGGAATAATTAAATCAGATTTATTGGTCTCTATCTTAAATTGTTCTGGTAAATTTTTGTTTTGTGGTATTAAAGCATTAGATTCATTAGTTTCATTAAACATAAAAACTCCTTTTAAGCATTGCGGCATTAGTGCATTAATTTATTGCAAGGGGAAAATTCAAAAATGTATATTTAAAATTAGATTGCAGTAACTATTATTTATATTATAACAAATTTTAATGTTTTCTCAATATCATTGTTAACACATGTTACAGCCTTATTTGATAACTGTTTTGGGGTAGATAACAAGTTGTAACGGCTATATAAATATTTTATGAATATATATTTTTACTCGTGCCAAGGAGATGACTTGTGGTAGTAAATTTTATCTAAAAATTAGCAATAAAAAAGCGGGTTTAAAAACCCGCTTACTTTTAATTAATTTACCCGAGATGCGATTCGAACGCATGACCTACCGCTTAGAAGGCGGTTGCTCTATCCAGCTGAGCTACTCGGGCTTGGATCCAGAGGGTTTAGACAAGCGTTTGGTTTTGTGGGGTACCTGTATAATCCCTCATAAAATTTATGTTATCACAAAAATTTTTGATTGCAAGATGTTTTATTATTTTTGTTTAAGATATAATTTATATAGATTAGTAAATAGAGGGATAAATGATTATGCTAACCGGAAATCAAATTAGAAAATTATATTTAGATTATTTTAAAAATAAACATCAACATACAGTTGTTGAAAGTTCTAGCCTTGTACCTGACAATCCGACTGTTTTATTGACAACAGCTGGAATGTTGCAGTTCTTGCCAATCTTTTTAGGAATTGTTAAATCTCCTTATGATCCGGCAAGAGCTACTTCTTGTCAAAAATGTGCAAGAGCTGGCGGAAAAGATAGTGATATCGAAAATGTTGGGCGTACACCTCGCCATCATACATTCTTTGAAATGTTAGGGAATTTTTCTTTTGGCGATTATTACAAAAAAGAAATTATTCCTTGGGCTTGGGAATTTGTAACAGAAGTTTTAAAACTTGATAAAGACAGATTGTGGATTACAATTTTTGAAACTGATGATGAAGCTTACGAAATTTGGAGAAGTGTCGGTGTTCCTGCTGAACGTATTAAACGTAAAGGGAAAAAAGATAATTTCTGGGGCCCTCCTGGAGCTTCTGGATCTTGCGGACCTTGCTCTGAAATTCACTATGACTTAGGTGAACAATATAAATGTGATGATCCAAATTGTGGTATTGATACTTGCGAATGCGACAGATGGGTTGAAATTTGGAACCTTGTATTTACTGAATTGTATCAAGATGAAGAAGGAAACCAATCTCCTTTGGAAAGCAAAAACGTTGATACTGGCATGGGTCTAGAACGTATTACAATGGTATGTCAGGGGGTTGCTTCTACTTTTGAAACAGATCTTTTAAGACCAATTATGGACAAAGTTTCAGAAATGAGTGGTGTGCCTTATAAAAAATCTGAAAAAACAGACATTTCTTTAAGAATTATAACAGACCATGCTCGTTGCGTTTCTTTCTTAATTTCAGATGGAGTAATTCCTGGAAATGAAGGCAGAAGCTATGTATTAAGAATGATTTTGAGACGAGCATTGCGTCATGGAAAAATTTTAGGTATGGATTTACCTTTCTTATACAAACTTGTAGATGTTGTTGTAGAAAATTATGGTGAAGCATATCCTGACTTAGTAAAAAATAAAGCTAAAATTGTCGATACAATTAAAAAAGAAGAAGAACGTTTTGCCAAAACTCTTGACCGTGGATATAAAATGCTTGATGAGTTTATTGAAGCGAAAAAAGATATTGATGGAGAAAGTGCTTTTAAATTGTATGATACATATGGTTTCCCATTTGAATTGACAAAAGAAATTGCAGAAGAAAACGGTTTGAAAGTAGATGAAGCTGGTTATAAATCTGCTATGCAGGAACAAAAAGATCGTGCAAAAGCTGCTACTGCAAAAATTAGTGTAACTGGTGATATGAAGTATGCAAAACTTGAAGATCAAGTTGGTTCTTCTGAATTTGTAGGTTATACAGAAAATGAATGTGATGCAAAAATCCTGGCTACAATTGATGGTGACGGATATGTTGATATTGTTTTAGATAAAACTCCATTCTATGCTGAATGCGGTGGTCAGGTAGGTGACAGCGGTTACATTGAAAATGAAAACTTAAAAGCTGAAGTATTAACTACTTTCAAAGTTAATAAACTTTTTGTTCACCGTTCAAAAGTTATCAATGGTGAAATTACAATTGGCGAACAAGTAAAAGCTAAAATTGATGTCCCAAGACGTGAAGAAATAAGACTTCACCACTCATCTGCTCACTTATTGCAAGCTGCTTTAACAAAAGTTTTAGGCAACGAGGTAAAACAAGCAGGTTCTCAGGTTGAAGAAAATAGAATGCGTTTTGACTTTACTTTCTCTCGTGCAATGACAGAGAATGAAATATTTAAAGTAGAAGATATTGTAAACAATTGGATTTCTCAAGGTCTAGAAGTTACAACTCAAGAAATGGATATTGAACAAGCTAAACTTACAGGTGCTGTTGCATTGTTTGGTGAAAAATATGAAGATATCGTAAGAGTTGTATCTATGGGTATCGGTGAAAATTGTATTTCTAAAGAATTTTGTGCAGGTACTCATGCTAGAAACACAAGAGATTTGAGAATGTTCAAAATAGTTTCTGAAGGAGCTATTGCTGCAGGTACAAGACGTATTGAAGTTGTTGTTTCAAATGCTGCTTTTGAATATATGAATGAAAGAGTAAAAGAAATGAGTAAACTTTCTCAAATGTTCAAAGTTCACTCAGAAGAAGTAATTGAACGAGTTGAAAAACTTCAGGAAGAAAATAGAGAACTTCAAAAAGAATTGACTCAAGCAAAAGAAGATAGTGCAAGAGCAAAATTTGCAACATTCTTATCAAAAGCAGAAGATATTGAAGGTGGTAAACTTTTTGTTTCAAAAGTTGAACATTTTGATGGTAATGCAATTAGAACAGGTATTGAATTTATGTCTCAAAAACTTGGTGAAAGTATTATTGTTCTAGCTTCTGAAAAGACTGTCGCAGTAAAAGTTTCTGATAGTTTTGTAAAAAAAGGCATAAATGCCGGTAAAATTGTTGGTGAAATTGCTCGTGCTACAGGTGCAAATGGTGGCGGTAGACCAAATTTTGCTCAAGGTGGTATTAAAGATGCTTCTAAATTAGATGAAATTTTACCAAAGATTGAAAATGAATTGAAATAAAATTGTGATAAATCGGAATATAAAAATATATTCCGATTTATCTTTAAATTGGGAATAGATTTGAGAGGAATTTTTTAATGATTACAAATACATCTTTATCTACAGCTAAAAGCCCGTCTTTTGGGATGTCTGTTAAATTTAATAATTCTGGGAAAAAGTTTTTCAACAAAGTATTTGAAAATAATCCCAATTTAGGTCAAGAATATATTAAACGTCAAGTGAATAATAAGTCTTCAGATATTTTTGTCAAAGGATCAGATGTTTTTGTGAGTATTAATGCAAAAAAATGGCAGGTTATAGGGAGTATTTGGACTCATAAAAAAGCTGGTAATTCTATTGAAGAATTAAACTGTAGAAGAAATGGTAATATTTTCCATAAATCAGCTCTTAAGACAATTATAATGGAAGGCGGGGAACCTCTTGCAAAAAGATACGGAGAAAAAGGCAGATGTCTTGCTGTTGCAGAAGAGATTGCAAATTATCAAAGTTTTGTGTCAGGAAATAAAAAACCAACTATAATTAATAATTTGTTAGGCTTATTTAAAAATGATTAGATGTGTATTTAATTGAATGGAGAATTTAATGACAGTATTAAAAATTAAAAGACTTCCACATAATAAATTTTTACCTGAATACAAAACTGAGGGTGCTGCAGGTATGGATTTGTGTGCTGCAATTTCTGAGCCAATTACTCTTAAACCTCTTGAAAGGAAATTAGTCCCAACAGGATTAAAAATTGAATTGGAACATGGGTATGAAGCTCAGGTCAGACCTCGTTCAGGTTTATCTATAAAGCATGGAATTACATTGATTAATTGTATAGGTACGATTGATGAAGATTATAGAGGAGAAATATGTGTTCCTATTGTTAATCTTTCAAATGAAACGTATACAATTCAACCTGATGAAAGAATTGCTCAGATGGTAATTGCAAAGGTAGAACAAGCTGAGATTAAAGTTGAAGTGGAATTAACGGAGACTGCTCGAGGTGAGGGTGGTTTTGGTTCTACCGGCAAATGAGATATTTTAAATATTGTTTACCATTAATATTCATTCTTGTTGTAGAATTACTTGTTAAATTCAATGATAAGTCAATTTGTTTGTGGAAAATTTTAACAGGGCATGAATGCTTGGGATGTGGTATTACAAGAGCTTTTCATGCATTATTTCATTTACAGTTTCAAAGAGCGTTTGAATTTAATCATGGAATTATAATTGTAGCTCCTTTATTGTTATATTTATGGATAAAATTAATACTAAAAAAGGATGTTAAATAATGATTTATCAATTATTATTTCGGTTGTACTCAAATTATGAAAGGAATTTATATGTCAAGTGAAGGAACAGGAATGATTGGTAACAAATCTTATACAGCAGCATTATTGTTATCATTTTTCTTAGGAGGTTTCGGTATTCATAGATTTTATACTGGTTATATCGGAATTGGTATTTTACAATTAATTACTGCAGGTGGTTGTGGAATTTGGACTTTAATTGATTTTATCAGTCTTTGTTTCGGAAAATTTAAAGATTCTGATGGTAATGAATTAGCTGATTATAATCCAACATTGGGACAAACTTTATTTTGGGTGTGGATTGCTCTAATTGTAATAAGTGTTGTATTCAATATTGCAGTGACTTCTTCGGTAATCGGTGGGGTTCACTAATATTTTATTTCACATAAAAAAAAGAACCTTTTTTATAAAAGGTTCTTTTTTATGTCGAGGAAAAGGAGGAATAGTATAAATCTTTTATTTTTTGCCTTTAAAAACTGAAATATCTGATAAATCTTTCAAGGCAAAATTTGTATTAACATCAAAAATCGCGTCAGGATTTTTGTTATCTTTATTATTTAGTTTTGACCAATAGTCAGGATCCAGTTGTGGACGACCTTTAGGTATATCGCTGTTAAAATCAACCATATTTTGTTCCCTTTGTATTTTTTATAACGTCAATGATAGAAAAAACTTTAGTAATTTATCTTGATTGTTAAAAATTTGTTACATTCTTTTTATTGTTAAAAGCATTTCATTTGGAACAAAGTAATCTTTAATTCCATAATTCGCATTAACAAATAAAAATTCTAATGTATCTCCTTTATCAATTCCTATATCGTCAAAAGGAATGCTTAAATCTACAACTTTGTCATAAATTGCAGTTATATTTTTAGATGACGTGATAACCCACAAATTATTTGGAATTGCTCTTACTAGACGGACTAAATTTATTTCATCATTATAAATTGAAATTTGCATTTCATTATGAAATTTTTCTTTAGATATTGGTAAAATACTTTCTGTTTTTTGAATGATACGGATTGGTGATAATGCTTGTTTTTTATTTTGGTTTCTCATATAAACATACATTTGATTTACACGTTTAGCATTTGCTGCTGCTTGTTTGTTGTATTCGTTTATATAAAATCTTAAATAAAGATTGTCTTTGTCATATCCAAAACAAATTTTGTCATAAAACTTATCTTCATCAAGTACAGGTCCATCTGGAATTTTTATACAGCCTGCATTAAGCCAATTTTCATCGTCACTTTCTTGCCCATTAAGAATTGGAGTAAACTCTCCTTTAGGGTATCTTGATGGTTTTGAAATCGCTGATAAAAGCGGAGTATCAAGATACTGTGGAACTTCTAATCCTAAATAAAGATAAATATTTTTTAAATGTTCTCTGAATATGTAATCAAAAATATTATCTCTGCCAGAGTCATTTGGTTCTCCGTACCACCAGAACCAGTCACTGCCTTCACAAATAAATAATTCTTTTCTTGCTGCTTCGATATTTGGATTTAGCGGATTTTGTTTTACAAAAGCGCAAAAATCATCTCTAACTTGTTTAAGGTAAGTCCAAGCTAGATTTTTTAACGGTTCGTCAATCCACAATTTAAAATTGCGATTTATCCAAGAGCCTGAACTTAATTTGTTTAAAGGTTTTGGGGTGTCTTTTTCTAAATAATCACTTATCAAAACTGTTTCTAATGTCGGGTCATTTTCTATTAATGAATATATTGTTTGCAAGAAAGTAGATCCATCTTCTGTATAACTTTCCCAACAGTTTTCTCCGTCCATTGCGATTGTGAGTAAATGATTTTCATCAGGTGATGATAATAATTTACTCTGTGTTACTTTAATTCTGTCGTATAAATCATTTGCGGCAGCTTCTGCGGAATGATTAGGATATTCAAAACCTATTAAATTTGGAATTACAGAATCTCTGAATATTATATCTACATCTTTATAATTGTAAGATTTTAATAAATGATAAGGGTCTTCCAAATAACCCCTGAAATCTCTTACAAATTCAAATTTTATAGAATTTGATAAAATACCTTCGTCAGATATTGTCCATTTTATTCCAAGTTCTTTTAGCATTTCCATAACTTTGGAATTAATACAATGTTCTGATGGCCAAATTCCTTTTGGTCGTTTCCCAAATAATTCTTCAATTCTGTCGATTGCCATTTTTGTCTGCATTTTGGCATCGAGTTCCATTTTTAAATTTGTTGGTAAATCACTATCAGAAGATTTTTTAATACTTTTTATATCAAGCAAAATTGGTAAAATTGGGTGATAATAAGGACTTGTTGTAATTTCAATTCTGCCTTTTTCTACAAATTTTTTATATGTAGGTATAATTTTTCTTATGATATCTCTTTGGATATCAATTATTTTAATTCTGTCTTCTAGTGTATAGTTTTTTCCTTTTTTTATTAGCTTTTTTAATTCCGGATATTTGTTTTTGTATATAGGATCAAACCATACAAGATTGAATAATGCCATTAAATCAGAATATTCTTGAGGAGAAAATATATTAATGTCATTATTTTCACATAATTGGTATTTTTGATAAAGTCTGTTGTACTCTTCATTTGGCAAAATCATTGAATGAAAGTTTGCATCAAAAAAGTTATTTATAATAAATTCTTTGTCATCGTCAGTCAGATCATCAACATCTGTAATAGTAAGTCTTGAATGAATATCGTGCATGTTATTTTCACCATAGTCAATCAATTCATCTAAAAGTACAGGAACTAGATTAAAATTAAGTTTAGTATTTTTAAACTTATCTAATATAAGTACCATATCCAGATAATCTTTCACAGCATGTAATCTTGTCCAAGGCATTAAATAATCGCCTTCTGGTGACAATTGATATACAGGCTGATGCATATGCCAGTAGAATGCTATAGATAACTTTTTTGTCTGACTCATCATAAAATCAATTCCAAATGCTATTCTTTCAAAAATATTATATCATTCAAAAGCAAAAAATGGAATATTTTTAGTTTTAGGATATTAGTTAAAATTTAATAGGATATTCTTTCGGAATTTTCCACCCATTCATTTGGATTATTTTAGTGCAATATTTATTTTTGATATTTCCGCAAGATACTTTATTAGCTGTACAACCATAGACAGGGCTAGTAAATAAACGATTATAATCGCCATTCCAAGAACCAACGTATGGCTGAACCCCTTTGCCATTAGTATTTCCAAAATTATGACCTTCAGGAGCTATGATAAATGCAAAACAATTTTTCCCTTGGTATTCTTTGTTAGGTTCTTCATGTATTTTAGCTAGAGGGTAGAATGTAAAATTATCATAACCATATGAGAACATGCTACCATTTGCAAGAGTTACACAGACATAATTATTTTCACATCTTTTTACATTTGTTGTTTTAAGGTGAGCTAAAAAATATTTTTGTAAGAATGCTAAGTTTGCTTCGTAAGTTTGAGTCTGAGGATCATTAATATTCCAAGAATCCCAACCTGACGGGTCTCCATATTCATTTTGCGACATAACTACTGCTTGATTTATTTCTGCATAAAATTTTTTTAGTCTTGCTTCTATTTCTTGTTTTTTAGTATTAGCGATCAATGCTGGCATTGTGATAGCTATCACAACTCCAATTATGCCCAAAGTAATTAAGATTTCTGCTAAAGTGAATGCATTTATTTTATTTAAGTTATAATTAATTCTAAAAAAAATTTGAGATGTCATACTTTACAGTCCTCTATAAGATGAAGTATATTTCATGTTTACTGATTTATAAATCAGTATAAAAGAATTATAAATCATAAGATAAATTTGTCAAGTAATATAAACTAATAATATGAATAGAAACGAAATTATAAAGGTATTTGCAGAGAATGTGAGAGCCGAAAGAGCAAGAAAAAAATATTCGCAAGAAAAGCTTGCAGAAATGGCAGATATTACTCCAGAATATCTTGCCAGAATTGAGAAAGAAAAGTATAGTCCTTCACTTGTTGTTATTGCAAGACTTGCAATTGCGCTTGAAGTGAATGTTGATAGACTTATACCTGTTGAAAAATATTTTAAAAATGTTTAAATGTTATGCATGTTATCGAAAATTTCTTTTCTTTGAACCCAAATTTCCATTCCAAGTTCTTCACCTATTTTTGTTAGGGCTTCTTTTATTTCTTTAAATGAAAAATTTGATTTTTCAATATTGCATAGCATAAACATTACAAAATGTCCTTGCATCAAAGTTTGTTTTATATCTTCAATATTAACTTCGTATTCAGCAAGTACAGCAGAAACTTTTGCAACTATACCTACTTTATCTATACCTGATACAGTTATGATAATTTGTTGATCTGACATGTTACCTCATCTTCATCATCATTTTCTACTTTTACTTCTGCAGGTTGTAACCAATCACGATTAATCCATTTTCCTAATTGGTGTACCCTGCAATATTCAGCCAAATCTTTTTTAACTTCAGGAGCTAAGATGTACATTGCAATAATATTTGGTAAAGACATTGCAATCATCATTGCATCTGTAATATTAATAACTGAAGTTACGTTCAGTACAGAACCGATTAAAATAAATCCGCAATATATAAATTGGAATGTAAGAGTTCTTTTCTTTCCTTCTCCGAATAAGAAGTTCCAAGATTTTTGACCGTAATATGCCCAGCTTATGATTGTAGATAATGCATATAAAAGAACAATACCTGCTAAAAGTGTTGGGAAGAAAGGCATTACTGATGAAATTGCATCAGATGTCATTTCAATACCAGATGTGTGGCCAGCATGAGTTTTATATACACCTGTGATAACGATTGCAAAAGCAGTTAATGTACACATAAAACCTGTTAAGAATGGGTCTAACAAAGCTACGAAACCTTGAGATAAAGGTTCATCTGTTTTTACTGTTGCATATACGATAGGAGCTGAACCTGTACCTGCTTCATTAGATTGAACAGAACGTCTTAAACCCATAATCATAGCAACAAACATACCACCATATATAGATTCTGGTTTGAATGCTTCTTTTACAATAACCCAAGCAGCATGAGGTACAAGTTTGATATTACATATGATAACTGCCATTGCTGCAAATAAATATACGAAAATCTTTAAAGGAACGATTTTTTCTGTTACTTTAACGATGTTTTTAATACCGCCAATAACAATCAGACCTACAACGATTGCCATACCTAATCCGATTACCCAGTGAAGATTATGCATAAATCCGTTTTCACCACCGCAAACGTTAACAAACTGATTAGCAGCCTGATTGATTTGAATCATATTACCACCTGTAATACCTCCGCAAATACAAAGTATTGCGAAAACTACAGATAGAGGTTGACCTAACCATCTTAATTTTTTACGAGTAAGACCATGTGCCATATAATGCATTGGTCCGCCTGATATTGAACCGTCTAAGTTAAATCTTCTGTATTTTACAGCTAATGCTGCTTCTACAAATTTTAATGACATACCCAAAAGTGCACCAACGATAATCCAAAAAGCTGCACCAGGACCGCCCATTGAAATAGCGATAGCAACACCTGCGATACTACCTAAACCGATTGTCCCTGATAATGCTGTCATCAAAGCTTGGAATGATGAAACTTCACCAGAACCGTCTTCTGATTTTTTAGGTTTAAATACTAAATCAATAGCATGTTTAAATCCCCAAACAGCAATACCTCTCAAATAGAAAGTAAAGAATATTCCTGCAAATAATATCCAGAATATAATTATAGGTACATCTGCACCAAAAACATGTACAGGGTGGAATATAACTCCCGCTATTGCATCGGATATCGGCGCGACATTTTTGTCCATAAAAGCATCGATATTAAACGCATTTGCCTGTTGAATGTTAAATAAAAGTGTCAAAAGTACAATTAAAATTCTGTTCATTAAATATTTCCTTTCGGGCTTATCCTCTCAAGGTTTTCGGCTACTACTCTCACAAGGGGTAAATCACCAACCCAGAATAATACTACCAGAAACATGCTTGCATGATGTCAAATCTTTACAAAATCTTAAACATTTGTTGCAAATATTCATCTGCACATCTGTCTGAGGTGTATTCTTTGATTGTATGAAAACTATTGTAGCGCAACGTGTTCAGCTTGTCATCATCCATGTTTTTTATATTAAGAAGTATTTTTCTAATCTCATTTGAAATTGGAAGAGTTAAAAAACCGTTTTCGCCGTTTTTGATAATTCCTGATATCCCGTCATCTTTTGTACAGATTGTAATACAACCTTGTGACATAGCTTCTAAATATACCATTCCAAAGGTCTCACCAATGCTAGGGAGGATAAAAATATCACTATCGTGCATTTTGGCAAGAACTTCATTATTAGGAAGATGTCCTGTAAATTTTACGGATTTATCAATTTCTTCTAAAGATTTTCTCCCTTTACCATCTCCAATTACTGTTAATTCAAAGTTTTCAAGTCCTTTGCAGGCTTCAATTACTTTGTCGATATTTTTTCTTTTTTTGAAATTAGCACAAGTTAAAACTTTGATTTTTTCTTTGTTTAGGGTGTGAAAATCTTTTTTTATAATTTCTTTTTTTACACCTGATGGAGCTGTGAATGTTTTATTTTTTAATTCAGGATAAAGTTTTAGCAGTTTATCTTTTATTACAAAAGAACGGCAAGCTATAGCTTTTGCATTATGCAGAGCTTTTTCAAGCCTTTTTTTGAAATGAAATTTATATAGCGGGTTTGTAAGCACTTCTAAATCAGAATTGTGCACACCAGCAACAAATGGAACTCCAAGTTTGTCTGCAAATAAAATCCCAGATGGCATATGAGCAATTATTGCATCATAATTTTCTAATTGAGAAAAATTTTTTCTGATATCAAACCAAAATGGAGTCCAATAATTGACATTGAAGACTTTTCCATATTGTCCGGTTTTGTAGAATGGTTTTTCTCGCAAAAAAGAATTTAATATGAAATTCGGTTTTATAACATTGACATTATGTCCTTGTTTTTCCCACTCTTGGACGAAGTCAAAAAGTGTTCTTGGTGTTGTTTTTTCGTTTTCACTTACCGGATATAAATCTGTTATAAAAAGAATATTCATACAAATTATTATATCATAAGGCGGGTTGAGGTTTTATACATTATGTGGTTTAATTATAAAAAATAGATTATAAAAAGGAATAAAAAAGTGAGTGAGCACGATTACAAATTTTATTTAGATAAAGGAATTTCAGAAACTAACGAAGGAAAATTTGATGAAGCAATGCATTCCCTGAATAGAGCAATAGTTTTTCATAACTTGAATGAATTAGAACCTGCTTATGAAAATTACACAAAAGCGATTGAATTAAATCATAAAATGATTGATGCATATTACAATCGCGCTCAAGTTTTGCTATTGGATAAAAATGCAGATAATGAAAAATTAAAATCAGCATTAAAAGATCTTGATAAAGCTGTTGAATTAGACCCAAAATTTGTAGATGCTCTTTATTATAAAGCAGTAGTGCAAATGAAACTTGAGGATTATAAGGGAGCTGTTGAAACTTTAGATAAAGTTTTGGCAATTGATCCTCAAGCTGTATATTCAAGAGCGTTGAAAAAACTGATTTTACAGAAATATTTAAAATAACTTAGATTTTAAATTATTTATTTTTTCGAAAGAATATTCAATTTTTTCTTGAAGTTCTTTGTCTGTTAATGCTTTTTGAGCAATTGTTTCTATTATGTTGATTGTTTCAGGTGTGGAATTTCTGTAAATAAACATATTCAAACCTGCACGAATTCCCATTTCACAGGCATTGACAAAACCAAATTTTGTAGCACCCTTCATTATCATATCATCAGAAATTATTATACCTTCAAAACCTAATTTATTTCTTAAATAAGAAATTGCATTTTTGCTTAAAGATGTCGGAACTACATCTTTTTCAAAGCATGTGCAGTGAAGATGTGCTACCATTATCATTTCTATTGTTTTTGCACAGGAGGCAAAAGGTTTTATATGAGTTTTTTCCATTTCTTCTAGCGGGAGATTAATTTCAGGAAGTGTTAAGTGACTATCTGCATTAGCGTCTCCGTGTCCAGGAAAATGTTTTGCACAAGGTATAATTCCGTTTTCTCTATATGTTTGAGAAACTATTTTTTCACATTTTATAACCTCATCAGGGGCGTTTGAAAATGCTCGTTCTCCGATGATTGGATTATTAGGGTTTGTGTTGACGTCAATACAAGGTGCAAAATTTAAGTTAAGTCCATAACTTTTTAATTCCTGTGCAATTTCTTTTGTTTGATTGTGTAAAAAGTCTTCACCTTTTTCATAAGCATATTTTGCAGATAGGTATTTTTTACCGTTATGAATATTTTCAGTACGTTCAACTCTACCGCCTTCTTGATCTATTGATAAAAAAGGCGGAATTAGAGCTTTTGATTTAATATCAGAGACCAAGTTTTTGAATTGGTCTTTTGACTGAATATCTTTTGTAAAGAAAATCATTCCCCCAAGCCCTTTTTCTAGTGCTTGAATGTAACCGTCACCTTCTGTGCCGAGTATGAACATTTGGTATAATTTTGTTTTTAAATCCATTTTTTATAAAACCTTTTCTGCTAATGGGAACAATTCATACAATTTACCATTATCGATTACTTTTTCAATCCCTGATAATATTTCTTCCAAATCTTTTTCAGATGGTGTTTTTAGATTAGCAGGAAGTTTTATATCTTTTGTAGTTTTTGTTTCTACAAAGCCTTTATTTGCGATTAAAAATTCTCTGTAAGCATTTAAGATATTAATACTATTTTCGTCAATAGTGAAATCTTGACCTGTGTAATATTTAACATCTTTTTTTAGCTGTTCAATATAATCTTTTATAAAATCAACTTCACTAAGTGTTTCTTTTTCGGAATATTCTCCGCCAAAGCATAGGTTATTTAAAATTGGTTTTTCATCAAGATGATTTATATATACTGCCCAAAGAATACAGCCAAGATAGAAACCTAAATAATTTTTCAATAATGATTGAATTTTAGGGTAATACATTTTGAATTGATTTTTTTTCAGAGTGAAATTTTTTAGTCTGTTTAATCCTGCATAAACATATTCTATATTTGGAACAAAAGCTGACATGTGTTGTACAAATCCTGGATCAAATTGTGCTCCGTTATCAAAATTCATTTTTTCTCTCCCTCTATTTTATAGTCTGTGTTTTTATTTTATTAATACATTTCAAATTTAATTTTTCTTTTATTATTTTCTAGAACTTTTTGTTGAAATTCTTTGTCATATTGAAGTCGGTAACCGTTTGAGAATGCTTTTACAACAGCATTTGCAAAAGTTTTTCTTGCACTCCAGTATGATGTGTGGGCAAATAGGACTGATCGTTTTGACCATACACTTGAATTATCATATACAAAACCTCGAGGATTTTCAATTTCAATATTTGCAAGTTTTTCAATCTCATCTATTGTAAGATTTCTTGTACTTGGAAATCCTAGTGGGTCTTCTCTAAAGTTTACCGTAATAAAGAATAATCCGTTTTCGATTATGTATTTAAGCATTAATTTGTTATAGTAATTTAATTCATAATCAGGGTCTGCAAGGTCTGAGTAAAACAATACCAGAGGGCTAGCAAAATTTACGACACCTTTTAGTGAATCTGTAGGTGCACAGTAATTTTTTGTTGCTTCTTTTATTTTTAAGTAACCTTCTTCTAAAGATAAGTTATCATCTTTTTTTAATACAAGATGACCTGTTTCTGATACCATTCCTAATCCTGCTTTAGATAGTGCGGAAATACAAGTATTTTCTGTTGGGTTATTTTTTACAAATTGTCTTACTTCATCACTTACATTAATCGTATTGAAAAGATTTTCTGCATTAATATATGGTAACTTGTTAAACATATATTGATAAGTTACAAAAGTTCCTGCAGAATAACCGTATAATATTACTTTATTACCTTTTTCAGCTTCTTTTAAGACTGTATCGTTTAATTCATCTAAAATTGGTAACATATTATGCTGCTTTTGTACCCAAATTGCATCGTGTAAATATGCTGCAAGCATTGATCTTACTTTGTATGCAAGAGTTGGGCTGAAAGCTTTAGACAAATCTAATTGTTTTTGTACAAATTCTAAATCTGTTTGACTTTTATCTCCCCAAAAGAAAATTACAGGTTTTTCATTAATCTTATATTGAGGTCTGTTTAAAAAAACTTGTTTTATTTCTTTGTTTTGTTCAAACTTTTTTTTCATTACAGGATGAAGTTTTTGTACTCCTTCAATGTACCAATTACGCATTTTTTCATCGTTGTTATTGGAGCCGTTTATGTAGACAAAACTTACACCGGTTTCAGCAAAACAGAGATTTTGTAATAAAACTAATCCTAAAATTATCCCTAAAATTTTCTTCATAGATATATGATAGCACAAAATTTCAGACTTCATGGTAATTGAGAAAATTCTAACTTCAGCTTAAAATTTATTTTGTAAAGGAGCAATAGATATGAAAAAGATTTTGTTTATTTTAAGTTTAGTTACAGTGTTTAATTTAGGAATTTTGGGGTTTAATTTGAATCATCAAAATACTTCAGATGTCAGTCAATGTTTAATGGCACAAAGAGGTTGTTGTTCTCACCATGGTGGGGTCTGCGGTTGCTATCGAGGAAGAACTCAATGTTGTGATGGGTCTTTAAGCCCATCTTGTCAGTGTTTTAGAGATGAACAAAAAGGATTACAATTATAGAATAAAAAAGGTTCTTTAATTATTAAAGAACCTTTTTTTGTCTAATTTAATTTTTAAATAATTAATCATTATTTGTAATTTTATAAATCCCTGCAGCAGCAGCTCCTGCTACAAAGTTTGTTAAAAGTGTTATTAAAATAAGTTCAATTTTAGTTATTTTCATTGTGAAAAGTCCTAGAGCAACAGCCGGATTAAATGCACCATAACAAGTTCCGCTTGTTGCAAGTATTCCTACGAGAACAACAGAGCCTATTGCAAGACCATAATAAGAATTGCCTTTTGTATCTTCTGATGTAGCTGTATGTAATACCGTATAACATAACGCAAATGTAAATAGAAATTCACAAATAATCATAGGTATTGTTGAATATGCACTTTCAGAAGCATATGGCGGAATTGCTACAATGTATGAAGCTAAAAGTGCAGCTAATACGCCACCTATAAATTGTGTAATAATATATGGCAAAAAGTCTTTCCAAGGTAATGCCCCTCTTATTGCTGCAGATAGAGATACTGCAGGGTTATAATGACCGCCGGAAATATGACCACCAGCATATACCATAATCATAAGAATAAATCCTATTGCCATTGGTGGAAAACCGCCATCTGTATTAGGAAAAGATGCGCAACCTATGGTTAATACCAGAAAAAATGTTCCGATAAATTCAACTAGACATTTTTTTAAAAGCTCTTTCATATAAATCTCCTTACTTTTTTATTTCTAATTTACGGTCAGAATTTTAACATAGTTAATAAATTTGTGCAATTAATCTTTTATGGTATATATATTTTATGTTTTATTTTGATGAAATTAATGGAAAAAGAATTTTAAAAAGTTCAGTATTAAATGGACTTAACCACTTTTTTACTACTCGTGAAAGTGTTATAAAAACTAAAGAACCTGATTTTGAACAATTAGTAGCAGAAAATAAAAAAGATGTTTGTGAATATTTTGGAATAGATGAAAATAATCTTATCCACCCATCTCAAACTCACACATCATATGTAGATGTTGCAAAAATTGGAGTTAGTTCATATCCTGATACTGATGGTTTGATTTTAACCAATAAAGAACAGGCTGTGTATTTGAATTTTGCAGATTGTACTCCTGTAATAATTTATGACCCAGTAAATAAAATTGCAGCAGTATCTCATGCTGGTTGGCGTGGAACAGCTGGGAATATTGCTTCGAAAACAGTTCAAAAACTCGCAGAAGATTTTGGCTCAAAACCTGAAAATTTGAAAAGTGCAATTGGGCCTGCTATTTCTTTTTGTTGTTACAATGTCGGTGAAGAAGTATATAGAGAACTAAAAAAGACTGTCAAAGATTTTTCAGGGTTGTCAGAAATCCGTCAAGGTAATATTTATGTTGACTTAAAAGGGATTAATAAACGTCAGTTGATTGATGCAGGCATGAAATCGGAAAATATTGACGTATGCAATTTCTGCACCGTTTGTAATAACAGTTTATTTTTCTCTTATAGAAAAGAAAATGCGACAACTAATCGTCATAGTGCAGTTGTAAAATTATAAATTAATAAAATTTTCTAATATTTTATGTCCGTATTCCGTAAGTATTGCTTCTGGGTGGAATTGTACTCCATAAATCGGGAGTTTACTATGTTCAAGTGCCATAATAATGTTATCTTTTGTTTGTGCTGTTGCTTTTAGGCATTCAGGTAAATTTTCAACAATTAGGGAGTGGTATCTTGTTGCATTAAATCCTTCTGGAATGTCCTTAAATAATTTGCACTCTTGTTTAAAGAATATTTGAGAAGTTTTTCCATGTGTCGGATTTGGAGATTTTATAACTTTTCCTCCAAAAAATTGTGCGATACATTGGTGCCCAAGACATATTCCGAGAATTTTTTTTGTTTTATAATATTCATTTATTACTTGCATAGAAATCCCTGCAGTGTCAGGAGTTCCTGCACCAGGAGAAATGATTATGCTTTTAAATTCAATCTTTTTTAATTCTTCTATCGTAATTTTATCATTTTCATAAATTTTAGGTTTTATTCCTAATTCTTCAAGATATTGTACTATGTTGTAGGTAAAAGAATCGTAATTATCAATTAAAATCATAATTTCACCTCAACTATTCCTCTTACTGAATTTACACAGAATATTTTTTCTGCATTTTCTAAATCATTTTTATAGAGAATTTTTTCAGAAATATTTTTCATAGATTTTTTGAAGATGCCATCTAAAAGTCCGCATTTTACATCTGGAGTATAAAGTTTTCCGTTAATTTGCAAAATTATATTGCTTCTTGCTCCTTCAGTGAGTTCACCTTTTTCATTAAAGAAAATTTCATCATAAATTTCTCCATTTGCAATTTTTTGGTAACTGTCATAATACCAAGGTCGATAGGTTGTTTTATGATATAAAAATTCGTTTTGGCTGTTTATTTTTATTGGCGAAATTGAAATTTTATTTGTCTTTGCTTCAATTAAAGGTTTGTATTCTTCTGTGATTTCTCCGTTTTTATTCAGTAATAACCTCAAAATTCCGTCTTGCTTAGGTCTTATTTGAGGGTATGAAAATTTAAAGCCGAAGTGTTTTGCAGAATTTTTCATTCTTTCAAAATGTTCTTTTTCAAACAAGAGTTTTCCGTTTTCAACTTTGATTGTCTCAATTATTTGAAAATCACTATTGAGAAATTTTGTTTTAGTAAGAGTTTCTTCCCATTCGTCTTGAATGTCGGAATCCCATACTATTGCACCGCCTACACGATATTTAAAAGATTTTTCTCCTTGTTTTTTTTGAAGAATTCTAATTGGAACACTAAAAATTGTTTCTTCTGGAGATATCATTCCAATAGCTCCGCAGTAGATGTCACGAGAGCCTTTTTCAACTTTGTCAATAATTCTCATTGTGCTGATTTTTGGAGCTCCGGTGATTGATCCGCATGGAAATATCGCTTTAAAAATATCAAAAAGGGTTGTATTTTCTTTTAAGTCAGCTTCGATTTGAGATGTCATTTGATGTAGAGTTTTGTGGGTTTCAATTTCAAAAAGTTTTGTAACTTTTACGCTGCCTGTTTTGGCAATGCGTCCCAAATCGTTTCTTAAAAGATCTACAATCATGACATTTTCGGCTCTATTTTTTTCATCATTTTTTAAAAATTCAATTAGGTCTTTGTCTTCTTTTTCATTTCTCCCCCTTTTTATAGTTCCTTTCATAGGTTTTGTTAGAATATGGTTATCTTTAAGGGTGAAAAATAATTCTGGGGAAAAAGAGAGAATGGTGTCATAATTATTTTTTAAATAAAAATTGTATGGAGTTTTTTGCTTGTTTAATAAAAATTCAAATAGTTCAAAATCATCGCCTTCATAAGGAATTTCAAAGTCGTATGTGTAATTCACTTCGTATGTATTTCCGCAGGAGATTTCATATTTAATTTTATTAATTGCTCCTGTGTATTCACAAAAATTTACACAAGGTCGCGGGTTTAGTAGCAAATTTTTTGCTTTTTTTGTTTTATATATATTGTAATCTTTGAAGATCTCAAAATACAAAAGCGGGAAATGTGATTTTTGTACAGTGAAAGCCTCATATCTGATGTAACCTAAAATGAAAAATTCTTTTTTTAATTTTTCAATTAGTTCAAAGGCATGGACAATTTCATCTTGATTAAATGCTTGAATTATTTTTATCGGTTTTGTAAAAAGTTTGTCTGAAAAAATTATCATATTTCAAATATACCAAATAATATATTAATATAAAGACGAAGGTAGAATGAAAAAAGTAGTAGTATTATTTATTTTAATAACATTTATATCTATGTTTGCACCTGTTTACGCAAGAACAGTTAGAAAAGATAGACCTGTAAGACTTGTAAATCCTCATCAATATCACAAAAGATATAGCCATTATAGAGTTGGCAGGGGTGCAACTAGAAGATGTAATGGTAGTTGCCATAGAGAAGATGATGCAAAGGAAAAAAGCTATTCATATAGTCAAGCGAGTTCAACTCCAAGGTATGCTTATGGTACATCTGTAAAAAGAGTAAAAGAACCTGATATTCCTAAAATGGGTGTTATAAGATATCGTGGAACTACAGTAGAGCGTCCTATAAGATACACAATTGGAAATTCCGGAAAATCTGTTGTAACTTATTCATATTCAGCAAAATAAATTAGGGTGTGTGTTATGAAAAAAGTATGTTTATTATTTTTAATTTTGGCATTTGCTCAAATATCTGCATCTTGTGAAACTTTGAATTATAAAATAAAACAAAATGGTTCTTCAATGGTTATTGTGCCTTATTATTCTTCACCTGTTGTGGTGCCGGAGGTTAATCAAAATATTGAACAAACTCCAGCTAAAATCCCTTTTTATGAGTCAAAGAAATTACCAAAAGGTAAAAATAAATCACGAAATGTATAGGCTTATAATTAGTAGCCCATAAACATATTTTGCATACCGCCTTGCATTAGCATCATACTATTTGAACTGTCATAATTCTGTGGAAATTGACTATATGTCATTGGTGCACTGTTGTTATTTGAAGGAGTGATATTTCCCATTTCTCTAACGGATTTTGGTCCCATCATAGAATTCGCTTCTTGTTCTTCAACTATATCAGAAGCAGATAATGTTTTTTGTAAGTGAGGATATCTTGCTTTTGCGGCTGAATTATTAAATCCTGAAAAAGAATTTTTAGGAGTAAGATTAATTTCTTCTGAAAATACAGGTGTTGTAATAAATAATATTGCAATAGCTAGAATTAATTTTTTCATTGTACACTTCCCCTTCATAAATTTAATAATATTATAGCAGAAAAAGTTAATTTTGAGAATGTTGAAATTTTTGATATAATAAATATGTAGTAAAGTTAATGGAAAAGAAGATTATCTAATGGATATAAATATTGAATTAAAAGGGTCAAAAATTATTATTTCTTGGGCTGATGTAAAAGCTGATTATTATAAAATTTTTTTTAAGAAAGATGATATTTTTTATGAATCTGCAAGAGTTTATGACGGTAACTCCGTGAGATTTTCTCTTGTGCCGTATGGCGAAAATGAGTGTTTTGTTCAGGCTGTGAAAGATGGGATTGTGGTTGATAAATCTTCTATTCGTCAATTTAAGTTTGATTCAATTGATATTCAATATAAATTTTTGGATGATAAAAATATAAAACTTTTCTATAGCAAGTATGACGGTGCTGATGGATATAGATTATACAGAAATGAAGATGAAATAGGGTTTAACGGGGTTAAAAATTCTGATTGCGAATTTATTACAACAGAATTGAGAACTGAAACAGAATTTAAAATTAAACCTTATAGAAAAAATGATGAAGGTAGAGAATTTTTAGCATCTTCTCCTGTTGTAAAAGTAAGTGAAAATAAATTTGAAAGTGTTTCTATTTATAAATCATATAATTATAATAACTTTTTATCTTGGTGTTATAAAGGAGATGCAGATGGATTTCTTGTCTATACGAAAAATCTTGACAAACCTATTTTCGAAACTACCGATAAATTAAGACATTATCTTCCTTTGTATGATTATAAAGGAACTTCAAAATTTATTGTAAAGGCTTTTGTGAATACACCTGACGGAAGATTAATTGTTGCAGAATCCGATTATGTTTCATTGAGTATAAGAAAATATAAGAAACCTCTTGTATCATTGATTATTCCTGCATATAATGCACAGGATTATATAGTAAGAAGTATTGATTGTGCTCTTGCTTCAGATTTCAACGATTTAGAAATTATAATTGTAAATGACGGAAGCTCTGATGATACTCAAAAGATTATTGACTGGTATGCAAAGAACTATAATAATGTAGTTTCAATTGAAAAAGAAAACGGCGGAGTCGCAGAGGCAAGAAATCGCGGAATTGAAGCTGCAAAAGGTGATTACATCGCATTTATGGATAACGATGATTTAATCCCTGCTGATATGATTAGTAAATTGTATAATTCGATTACAAAAAATAATTGTGATGTCGCAATTGCGCCATTGTATCGTCTTATTGATTCAGGGTATACAATACATTGTAATTTGCCTTTTATGGAAGATATTCCGCTTGATATTGATAAATACTTTGAAATTATGTATACCCCAGGATATTATAACTGCGCAATATGGAATAAGCTGTATAAAGCATCAATGGTAAAAGCACATCCTTTAGGAATTTTGAAGTATGAAGATGTCTCTTGGACTCCTTGTATACTTTCATATGCAGAAAAGTTCTGTTTCTTGAAAACTCCTTTTTATGAGTGGGATAGAAAAACAAGAGAACAAACATTTGGTGATGTTTTGGCTAAAATGCCTGATAAAGATCTTTTTGAAAATAGAAAACAGGCAATGTTATTTTTCTTGAAAAACGGAAATCCTGAAAAGATAGATGAATTAAAAGAAGTTGCAAAACGCAGATTACTGCGTTATGCAAAAAATTCTCCTTTACAAGATTTATATAATGATTTAATTGAAAAAATAGAATCAGATAAGTACAAGAAATTATAAGTAACACTTAGGTTCTTGACCTTCAACACCTGCGTATAATTCTACAAATTGTTTTGCAGGGCTTGATTCAATTTTTGTCAATAATACTTCTTCAATTTGGAAAAATCCGACATCTCCTGTCATTTCTATGTCGATTCTAATAGGTTTTTTCTCTCCATGGTGAATACCTATTCTTGTTATAGCATTCGCAGAATATTTATGAATATCTCCGACTTTTGGAGTTGTATTTATTGCCATAGGTATTCTAGCTCTTCCTTTTGTCATGTCGCAACCGTCAGCAATTAGAATTATTCCAGCCTCAATTGAATGTATTTTATGACTTGACATGTGTCCGATAATTGCTTCAATTGCAAGAGATTTTATGATTGTACGTCTATGCAAATCATCAGGTAATATGTGCATTAATGTCCTTTCAATAATCGGTTTTGCAAGTATTACAGACATATTTTCATGTCCTTGACGACCGATCATCATTCCTAGGTCATGCATTAGACCTGCAATAATTACAGCACACATACTATCTTCAAATGTCCCGATTTCTTCTTTTTCAAGTGATGTTTGTATGCCTGCACTTTGTAACAGGTTAAGCATTTTTATTGCATTTGCTGCAACTTGGCGCATATGAACCGGACCATGGTCATTATAACCCAGTCTTTTTATTGATACGTTATTTGCATAATCTTGCATTTCTTGCAATTCTTCATCGGCAAATAAATAGTTTACTAAATCTGTACATAATTTATGGTTTTGTAATCTTTTTAAAATTTTTGATTCTAGTGATACTTCTTTAATTGATTTCATAGTTTTAATCCATTTTTATTTATTACTTAATAATATAATACCCAATAAATAGAAAAATTTGTATATTATTTAAAATTTTATATATTAATTAAATTATTAAAGATTAATATTTATCCCCAAAATAATAACATAGCAAAAATTTTTATTTTCAGTTTTTTTATGAATATGAAAATTTTATCAAAAGCTGTTAAATATTTAAAAAGTCCGACGCAATGTTATATCCCGAAATGTAAAGCTCATTGCTGTATTGATGTACCTCTACCTGAAGGATTTATTGAACGTTTTCAATCACGAATTCAAAGGTCAGTTTATGGTGGTTTGAATATCGGAGTGAATGATCCAAAAGATACTTATAATTCAATAGTATATAGTACACGTCCTATTCAGATTGTTCATATTGATAGAGTAACTGGTGAAAAATTATACGGCATAAGTAAAGAAATGATGGAAGCTATGAATCTTAAAAGTCTTGAAGATGTAAACGAGCTTTTAAGACAATATGAAGCTCAAAAAATATACAATTATTGTCCATTTATAACTGATGATGCCCGATGCAGTGTATATAATTATCGACCTGATATATGTCGGGAATTTGGATCTTCTCCTGCTAAAGCAGATATTTGCCCTGAAAAATCAAGCAGATTAGATATAATAAAATTTGAATTTTCAGAAATGTTTAATTTTAAAAATACTATTGAATCTATAAAAAGTATTTTTCATAAAAAATCAAAAATTTAATTCTTATTTTATTAAATTAAAAAGAATTGTTATTTTTTAAGTTCTGCAAATTTTGCAGCCATTGTCGGATTATTTTTGGTTAATCTTTTTATGCTCAAGTCTTCAGCTTTGTTATTCGCAAGGCGGAGATTATTCTCAGAAGATAAAAGAGCTTCTTTTGTTTTTTGTAAATGGTCAATGGTTTTGTCAATTTCTTCTATTGCAGTTTTAAATTTTTTGCTTGCAATTTCATAGTTTCTTGCAAATTTTTCTTTAAAATCATTCATACTTTCTTCAAAATTTGAGATATCAATGTTTTGACTTCTTATGATTGCAAGTTCTTGTTTGTACTGTAAAGAATTTAATGCAGCATTTCTTAGTAGCGTAATAATAGGTATGAAAAATTGTGGTCGAATTACATACATTTTAGGAAATTTATGTGACATATCGACTATTCCTGAATTATATAATTCATTTTCAGGTTCTAAAAGTGATACCAAAACTGCATATTCGCAATTTTTTTCTCGTCTGTCCTTGTCAAGTTCTTTTAGAAAATCTTCATTTTTCTTTTTGGTAGATGTAGTATCCATTTCATTTTTCATCTCAAACATAATAGATACAATTTCTATTCCTTCAGGGTTTGCTTCTCTGAAGATGTAATCTCCTTTGCTGCCGGTTTTTGCATCGTTATCTTTTTCAAAGTATGCATTTTGAAATCCGGTTGCACGAAGTTTGTTAAATTCTAATTCGCAATGTTGTTCAAGGCTTTCTCCTACCATTTTTGTAGAAAGTCTTGCTTTAAAGTCTTTATATCGAGCTATTTCTTCTTCTTTAAATTGAAGTTGTATTTTGTATTGTTCTTTTAATGATAGTTCTTTTAATAAGTTTTCTTTTTCATTTGTTTCAATTTTATTTGTAAGCTCTGCAATTTGTTTGTCTTTTTCTGCGAGAGCTTTTTCTTTTTCAATTTCAAATTTATTTAATTCAAGATTTTTGTCTTTTTCGTAAGATTCAATTTTTGCTTTAAGTTCTAAAATTTCTACATTTTTTTGAGCCGTAGTATTAAACAATTCTTTTTCTTTACTAATAATTATATCTTGGTACTTACGTTCTGTTTCTGATTGAGCAAGTTTTATTGCAGCTTCTTTTTCATTTTGAAATTGTGATTCTCTTGAGATGATTTCTTTTTCAAATTCTTTATCTCTTACTTGTTTTACTATTGCTGCATAACCGGATTCATCTACTTGAAAAATTTCACCGCATTTTGGACATTTAATTTCTTGCATTATCTTACTCCTGTAAATTAGATACATCTATATTTTATTATAATTTTCCTCTACGTCAAATATGGACAAAGTAAGTAAGATAAAATTTATAATTCTAATAATGTTAAGCTATTAATATTTTCATAAAAATCATTTATTGGGATATTTTCTTCATTTTCACTATTATGTGGGTTTATAAGTGTTACAAAATTGTCATCTACTTTTTTAAGAGTATACGCATGATGTATATATAACCCATTTCTTTTTTCTTTAAAATTACAGGTTATAGCATATTTATCTGGATTTTCTTTTATTTTGTTAATTAAAATTTTTATATAATTGAGATTACTATTGTTTTCGTTAAAGTAAGTTGTTGATTTTTTGCCTGTAATTAAGAATAATATATCTGATGGAAAACCTCCTGCGAGTGGATCATTAAAGTTTCCAGATGTATGTTTCCCATTAATAATGTTTGGATTTTTATTTTTCATTGCTTCTTTATTGCTGATTAACATTTTTTTATAATATTCAGTTGCCAGCTCTATTGCTAACATATCGTCGTCACCTTTTACATATTTATTGCTTTGTTTAGCAGCATTTAATGCAATTTGAGGAATAGTTACACTTGTATTTGTTCCTTTAAAATATATAACTGTATTGTTATAATTTCTCTTAGAAATTGTGTTTTTTAAATATTTTTCACCTTTTGTTGTGTTTCCTAGAGCATTTATTCCAGCAAGTAGCCAACAGTCATTTTTTACTTGTTTAGTATTGTCAATTTTTCTGTCTATTTTAATTTCACCTTTAGTATAATCATTTACGTAATTTATTCCTTTTATTGAATCAAAATCAACAGTATAATATTTTGAAATAAAATTACTATATTTATTTTCAGTTGTTTTTAACTCAAAAATAGGCTTTGTCTCTTTAGGCTTTTCTTTTTTTATAGATTGTTTTACAGAAAAATCTTTTGAATTTTCAGAGTTAAGATAAATTGATAACATGTATATCCCCTAAATCCCTTATATAATTAAAAACATTTTAATAAGAAAAATTGACAAAATGTTTATTTTAATTTAAAAATTCCTAATCATTAGAATTATTTTTTAATAATCTTTACCTAAAATAACTTTTTAGACTTTAGGGGTTCTGTTAGTTTTTTGGTTATTTAACTTTAATTCTATTTTTCAATTTTATAATTTTTGTGATATATTTATATAACCAAATTTATTATTAAATCTGTGAAAGAGGTGTTATGAGAAAATTATTACCAGTTTTATTGGCTATATTGCTTTTTTCTGTAAATGCTCCAGCTTTTGCTATGAGCGTTGAAGAATCAGAAGCCGAAGGACTAAGAGATATGAGGGTACAACCAATGGAACCTGCTGATGCTCCTAAATGGGTAGAATATGTTCCAACAAAGTACCATAATCCTAGAACAGATTTTAAAAAGGGAACTGCAATTGCAGAATTAGCTTCTGGAATTGTTCTTACAGATTTATTATTAACAGCCCCAATAGGTATTCCTATGATATGTCATTCAACAACAAAGTTGAAAAATATAGGTTGGGCAGACAAAAAAAACAAATATTTTGAAGGCTTAGAAGAAGCAAAGAATATAAACAATTCCAATGAAAGACAAGATCATTATGATAAATTGCTGAAAAAATGTAAAATGACAGAAAAAAAACATAAACAGCAATTAAAAAGACTTGAAAAAGAAAATAAAAAAGCTAATGATGTATAAATATAATTTTATTAAAACAGAAACCGACTCTGTCTCTCAAAACGCTTGATAATTGTCTTGATAAAGGAAAGAATACTAATGCGAAGCATTGTAGAGACTCCCAGTTAACTTTATATATTTAAAATGGATATTTTTCCAATTTTAAATATATTCTGGAGGATGTAATAAAGACAACTGCGATAAAACTAACTGCGTAGAAAATAGGAAATTAACTACTAAAAATATTATTGAAAATTATTTTTGTAAAGGTATAAAAAAACAAATCTTGGAGCCGGATACATCATCTGATAATAAAGATGATGTAGAATATAATATAAATATTCATAATTGCAAACTGAAAATACAAGAAAAGAAAATTAAACTGTTTGTATTTGATACAAATGGCTCAAAAGCAATGCTTTTAAAATTTAAAGATAATTTGCGAAAACATAGTAGTGAATTTAGGTTTTTACCAGATGAAGATCGTATTGATGAAGATTTTGTTCAAAACAGTTATTCAATAGATTATTGCGATACAATAAATAAATTACGAAGTGTTGATAGTTATCAGCTTGATAAATTTAAAATTTCAACATATTTAGCCAAACAACTTACACTTGCAAAATATGCAAAAGATAACAATCATTATGCAAAAACAAAAGAAGAGTTACTATATGCATTTAGTGGAAGATTAGGATTGGATTTATATTGTTATTGGGATAAAGTGTTAACATATTTCTTGTTAAATAATGATGAAGCTTCAATATGTAACTTTATAAAAAAAATTGGTTTAAGTATTGAAAGAATTTCTTATAAAGCTGATAACAAAGAAAACAAGAAAGAATTAGAAAATAAGACCAAAAAAGATATAGAAAATAAAATCAAGAAAGAATTAGAAAGTTATCTTAAAGAAGCTCTTTATTTAACTTTATCTCTTTATCCAAAGTATATATATAAAAATACTAATGACCCAAATCAAGATTTAACTTTAAAAAATTTGTTTTATAAGTTAAATCAAGCAAAGGGGTATTTTGCTGAGGAATATGATGAAGTTGTATCTGCATACAGGAAATCTTTGATGATTAAACATAAATATTGTTTTATGCCTATTATTAATTATTTAGATTTACCTTCAGATAGTAATCTTTCTTTTATAGAAAGAGATTTGACTAAATGTCTAAAAAAAGGAAACTTCAATTTAGATAGTAAGAAATTCAATTTTAATCCAAGAAATTTCACAATTGAAGATATTTTATTATTGGAGTATTATCAACAATTCATTGAAAATACAAAATCCATTAATAAGATTCATGAGAATGCAGTAAATAATTATGTCAACTTAAATTTGAAGCAATATAGTTCTGAAATAGATAATAGTTTTTATGAAAAAAAACAAAAGGCTATACAAAAATACTTTAATAAAATATTATCGCCCTACACTGAAAATCAACCATATGAAATAAACATTGATAAAAACAATGAAAATCAATCACAAGATAAAAATAATGAAAATCAAGCATATAAAATATGTATTGATAAAAACAATGAAAATAAAAGCATAGATCTATATAAAGTCAGGTTTGGTTTGTATAATACAAAGGTCCTAGACTCTGATATAACAAAAAATATTCAGGGAAATTTAAATTTAACTTTTAAAGATTTACAAAAACTTATAAAATTTTTGAATATGTCTGTTCAAACAAATGCCTCAAAGGCAAATATAATTGTTTTTCCTGAAGTTTCTGTACCTATTCAATGGTTAGGTTTGCTTTCTGATTTTTCAAAAAAACATAATGTTGCAATTATTTGTGGTTTAAAACATATAATTGACAAAGATACGAAAGTTGTACAAAATTATATTGCAACTATACTTCCATTTAAATATGGATATAAAAATGATTGTTATATTACATTTCGATTAAAAAAATGGTATGCACCTGGAGAAGAAAAAGAAATAAAAAAATATAAACTGAATGTTCCTGAAACAGCAAGCAAAACAAAAAATATTTTATTTGTGTGGAATAATTTGCATTTTGCGGTTTATGATTGTTATGAATTAGCAGATATACAATTTAGATCTGAATTTAAATCAAAAGTTGATTTTATAATTGGGTGTGAATGGAATAGAGATATTAAATATTTTACTAATATCACTGAAGCTGCTGCTAGAGATTTACATTGTTATGTTATACAGGTTAACACATCTCAGTTTGGAGATAGTAAAATTATTGCACCCAAAAAATCTGATGAAATGACTATTTTAAATATAAAAGGTGGAGATGATAATATTTTAATCGGAGAAGTTAATATTGAAGAATTAAGAGAATTTCAAAGAAAAGAAACTCTTTATTTAGAAGATAAAGATAAAACTTATAAAACGTTACCACCTAATTTTAATAAGAATGATGAGAGACTTAATAAGTAAATTTTAATATTTATAAATATAAAACAGTATTCTGTATTAGGATAAAAGTTATACTAATTTTTTCTTGCAACCTTTTTCTAAATTCATGATAAGTTATTTCTAAGCTTTCTCTTGTGTTTTTAAATTCAAAACCTTTGTTTCATAGAGTGCATAATCTTTTTCTGTAATTATTCTTTCCTTTCAAATATCAAATTTGAATAAATGTCATCAGGGAGATCAGGATCTATTAAAAACTCCTTCATAAATAAAAATCTTTCGCCATATGCATTTTCACAAATTACAATATTAGAGTTATAAAATTTGATTACCTTGTAATAATTAATATCTGAATTTTTGAAGCCTTTAATCTTTTTTAGTTTGTATTTTTTACCTAATTCAATCATTGTAACCTCATATATACAATGACATACATCACTCTAAGCAGTATAATTATCAAGCAAATCTATTAAAAACTTATCATTCAGACACATTTGATAAAATTATATTATTTATCTAACGTATCAGAATAATTTATAAAAAACGCATATAATATATCAGCTTTGAGCCTAGTCTCCTTAATAACAGGAGTAATATTCCTTAGTTCCTCAATTTCATCTTGATTTTTACAAAAATAATCTATCACAACAAGCATGTTGTAAATGTTTTCCGCTAATTTTTCTAATTTTTCAAAATCTTTTTGTTTAACTTGATAAAACCCAATATCATTCATAAGACCTCCTTTTCAGGTGTCGTATTAATCACTCGAAGTTTATTAATTTTCAAGTATGAGACTATTAAAAGTTCTGTTTTTTATGATATTATAAAGAAGAATTGGGGAGTATGCGCAATGTCTTATCAAAGTGAAGCAGAGTTAGAGAAGCAATTAATAAACAAGTTGTCTTCTCAAGGATATAGCTATATAAAACTTGAGGATTACAAAGCTCTTGAAAATAATTTTAGAGTACAGCTTAACTACATTAATAAAAGCATCCTTGAAGGTGTTGATTTATCAGATAAAGAGTTTGAAAGAATCCTGATATATCTTAACGGTAAAACAGTTTATCAATCTGCAAAACAACTTAGAGATCAGTTCATTTTAGATAGAGATAATGGCAAGCAAGTATATATAAATTTTCTTAATGAAAATCCTGAAAATAATGTTTATCAAGTAACAAACCAAGTAACCGTTCAAGGCAAATATGTTAATAGATATGATGTTACTATCTTGATAAACGGTTTACCTCTTGTTCAAATTGAACTCAAAAGACGTGGGGTAGATATTAATCAAGCTATAAATCAAATAGACAGATACAGACAGCATTCTTTTAAAGAGCTTTTTAAATATATTCAAATTTTTGTAGTTTCTAATGGAGTTGAAACTCGATATTTCGCCAATACTAACGAGCCCAGAATAATGAAGTCTTTGACTTTTTATTGGACAAGAGAAGATAACGAGCGTATTAACATACTTGAAAACTTCTCTTCTGAATTTTTAGAGAAAAACCGCCTGTTAAAAATGATAACTAAATATATGGTTATCAATGATACTGATAAATGTTTAATTGTAATGCGACCTTATCAGGTTTATGCAACAGAAGCTCTTATACGACAAGCTCTAAATACTAATTCTAACGGCTATATATGGCATACAACAGGTTCAGGCAAAACATTAACAAGCTGGAAATGTGCAAACTTGCTAAAAAACGAACCAAGTATAGCAAAAGTTTTCTTTTTGATAGATAGAAAAGACCTTGATACTCAAACAATTGAAGAATTTAACAAATTTGAAAAAGATTGTGTTGATAATACAGATGATACAAAAGTCCTTGTAAAACAGGTGAAAGACCCTAATAGAAAACTAATAGTAACAACGATTCAAAAGATGGCAAAAGCTCTTAATGCTCCTAAATATTTAGAGGTAATGAATAAATACAAAAATGATAAAGTTATTTTCATTATTGATGAATGTCATCGTTCACAATTTGGCGAAATGCATAACCAAATAAAGCGACACTTTGTCAATGCTCAATATTTTGGTTTTACAGGAACACCTCGTTTTGTAGAGAATAAATCTCAAGACGGCAGAACAACTGCCGATATGTTCCAAAAACTTCTTCATGCTTACTTAATTAAAAACGCTATCCACGACCATAATGTTTTAGGATTTTCAATTGAATACATCCAAACTTATGAAGGTGAATATGATGAAAATGATGAAACAAGGGTAGAAGATATTGATAGAGAAGAAGTCTTTATGGCTGATGAAAGAATTAATATGATTGCAAATCATATCATCAATCACCACTCACTAAAGACAAGAAACGGTAAATATACTTCTATTTTTGCAGTTTCATCAATTTCTCAGCTAATAAAATATTATGACACTTTTAAAAAGCTAAAAGATGAGGGCAAACATAATTATAATATTGCAGCTGTCTATTCTTATGGAAGTAACGAAGATTTATCCAATAAAGAAGAACATTCAAGAGATAGCTTAGAAAGAATTATCAAAGATTATAATCAAATGTTTGAAACAAACTTTGATACAAATACTTTTAGTGCTTATAACAAAGATATTTCAAACAGATTAAAGCAAAAGAAAAATCCGCAAATTGATATTCTGTTAGTTGTAAATATGTATCTTACAGGTTTTGATTCAAGACCTTTAAACACCTTATATGTTGATAAAAACTTGGATTGGCATAACTTATTACAAGCATTTTCAAGGACAAACAGAGTTGAAAAAGAGACAAAACCTTTTGGCAACATTGTTTGTTATAGAAACCTTAAAAAGAAAACAGATGATGCCCTAAAACTATTCAGCCAAACAGATAAAGCAGAAGAAGTTTTAGTTAAAGATTATGACTATTATAAAGACCAATTTGAACAATATGCAGCTGAACTTTATAAACTGGCTTCAACTCCTCAAGCTGTTGATGGCTTGATGGATGAAAACGACCAAGCAAAATTTGTCATAGCTTTTAGAGAATTATCAAAGATTCTTTTAATCCTAAAAACCTTTGTTGAATTTAGTTGGGAAGATTTAGAACTTACTATGACACAACAAAGTTATGAAGATTATAAAAGCAGATACTTAACAATAAATGACAATATAAGAAAAGTAAAACAAGCTGAAAAAGTTTCTATACTTAATGATATAGATTTTTCTATTGAAATCATTCAGACTGATAAAATTAATGTCGCATATATTATGAACCTTTTAAGAAACATTGATTTCACAGACCACGAACAAAAAGAAAAAGATATTAATAACATCTATAAAGAACTTGATAGAAGCGACAACCCTGAATTAAGAAGAAAAGTTGACTTGATTAAACAATTCATAGGTGAAGTTGTTTCCAAAATGTCTGCCGATGATTCAGTAGATGAAGAATATTCAAACTTTGAAACAACCCAAAGAAATAAAGAAATTGAAGACTTTGCTTTCGAAAACAAACTTGAGCCTGATTTCATAAAGAATTCCATAAATGATTATGAATTTACGGAAATTTTGGACAAAGACAAAATCAGAGAAGGAATCACAAGCAAAATTCCATACTTCAAGAAAAAAGCCTTAATTGAAAAGATTATGGAATTTATCATAAATAATGTTACTAAATATCAATAGGAGGAAATTATGCCATCAAAGTATTTGCAAGAATTATCTAAGGATGAATATGAAGCTTTAAAAAGAAAATTATTAAATATACAAGGTGGAAAATGTTTTATTTGTGGTAAAGATATAGATTTAGATATCCAAAGAACAGATATAGACCATGTAATTCCCTTGGCAAATAAAGGCAAAGATAAAGAGGATAATTTCGCAATTACGCATGAATCTTGCAACCGTTCAAAACTTGATGCGAATTTAAAAATAGCTAGAATTTTATATGAATTAGATGAATTAAAAGAGGATGTCTACAAACAAGGTCAAATGGCATCTCTGAAACATGTTTTAGAAAAATATAATGGCTCAAAATATCAATTTATATATAAAAAAGAAGGAAATAGTATAAAATATTCTTTCTCAGAAATTGGTGATAACAATATATATGAAAGTCCTATTTTTGTTGATAATCTATCAAAAGAAGAATTTACTTTTGTTGAAGTACCTTTAGAGTATATTTATCATGATGAATTAATTAATCCACGAGGAATTAATAGCAGTATCTCCAAATTGATTAAAGAATTTTACAAACCAAACCCTCAATTACATCTAAGCCTTGCTAGATTTGAAGACCATAAAATTAAAATTTTTGATGGACAGCATAAGGCTGTAGCACAAATATTATTAGGTACAAAAAAATTAGTGTTGAGATTATTTTTGAATCCTAACTTAGACCGTTTAATTGAGACTAATACAAATGCAGGTAGTTCACTTAAACAAGTCGCTTTTGATAAAGCAATTATGCAACAATTAAACTCAGTTCAATATAAAGAAACAATAGAAAAATATAAGAGAGAAAAAGATTTAACTGACGATGATATGAGTTTTTCTGAACAAGATTTAATAAATTACTTTAGAGGAGAACGAAATAATATAAAAAAATATATTATAGCTAATTTAAAACAATCTATTATAAAAGACCCTAACAACAAATTAAGTAACTATATTGATTCAGAAGGAAAAGGCAAAAAACTTCCAATATCTTTTAGCACAATTGATAAAACTTTATTCACAATCTTTATAGACTCTGGGAATATTCTTTCTACTCCAATGGATGAGAAATTAGAAGAAGGCTTAAACCCTAGATACTTAGAAAGAACTCAATTGGTTCAATTTATGAATATTATTGAAGAAGAAATATATAACAATAAATTTGATATGGAAGTTGGTGTTAGTCAAATTGAAGATAAAATTGTAAAACACAGAGATGAAGATATAACACCTGAACATCTGACAGCTTTTAGAATGAGCAAAGAAGAAATAATGAAAAATTGGCTTCTATACATTAAAGATGTAATTGAAATGTATTTTGTTAACACGGGGAAAAGAATAAACAAAAAATCCTTATTTCAGTATAAATTTGATGACCAACTTTGGACAAATATAAGAAACTTTATTATTAATTTGAGGGACATGGCTCTTTGGAAAGATAGAGAAATGGCAAAAACACATTTTTCAACAAAACAATCTCCTTATTTTTGGGAAAAAGTTTTTTCAACAGGAGCAACGCCTGACAATACTCCAGTAATCCCCAAACCGATAAATTTTAAAGAAATGATTGAAATTCAAGAAGGTGATGAGGAGTAGCGATGAGTACAGTACAAATACAAAAGGAACAAAAATCTGAACTGCATACAAAGCTTTGGGAAATGGCAAACGAGCTTCGTGGAAATATGGAGGCTTATGAGTTCAAAAACTACATTTTGGGCTTAATCTTCTATCGCTACTTGTCTGAGAGAACTCAAAATTATATCAATGAGCTTTTAAAACACGATAATATCACTTATGAAGATGCGTGGGAAAAAGATGACTACAAAGAAGCCTTGAGCGAAGACTGCTTAGACCATCTTGGATATATCATAGAACCTAAGTATCTGTTTTCAAATTTGATTAAAATGATTGCAAAGGGTGAATTTGGTATAGATTACCTTGAAAAAGCCATTTCATCAATTACAGAATCCACAATCGGACAAGAATCAGAACAAGACTTTGACGGTCTTTGGGAAGATATGGACTTAAAGTCCTCAAAGCTTGGCAAAATGGTAAGCGAAAAATCTAAACTTATTGCTAAAATCTTGAATACTATTAATACAATAGATTTTCATCTTGAAAATATGGAACTCGATGTTCTTGGTGATGCTTATGAATACCTTATCGGTATGTTTGCACAAACTGCAGGCAAAAAAGGCGGAGAATTCTATACTCCTGTTAATATGTCAAAACTTGTTGCAAGACTTGCAACCGTTGGTTTAACAGAAGCAAAAACGATTTCAGATTGTGCTTGCGGTTCAGGCGGTTTGCTTTTACAAGTTGGTAAATACTGCAAAGTCGGTCAATACTTCGGTCAAGAACTTACAAGCACAACATACAACCTTGCAAGAATGAATATGTTGCTCCATGGTATAGATTATAAGAAATTTGAAATTCTAAACGTTGATACTCTTGAAAAAGACCAAAATCCTGATAGACAATATACAGTACAAGTCGCAAACCCGCCTTATTCGACTTCTTGGTCTGCAAACCCTAAGTTTTTAGATGATGACAGATTTTCTGTCTATGGAAAACTTGCACCAAAATCCACAGCCGATTTTGCCTTTGTGCAACATATGATTTATCATATGGCAGAGGATGGAAGAATAGCTGTTTTATTGCCTCATGGCGTATTATTTAGAGGTAATGCAGAAGAAACAATAAGAAAACATATTGTTAAAAATATGAATTACTTGGATGCAGTAATTGGTTTGCCTGCAAACTGTTTCCAAGGAACCTCAATTCCTGTATGTTGCTTAATTCTAAAAAGAGAAAGAAACGGCAACAGCGGGAATATTTGTTTCATAGACGCTTCAAAATACTATGTTCAAGGCAAAAACCAAAATTCTATATCTGATGAAGATATTGAAAGAATAGTTTCAGCATATTCTGAACGCAAGGAAATTGAAAAGTTCTGCCATATTGCAACTATGGAAGAAATAGAAGAAAACGACTACAACTTGAACATTCCTCGCTATGTAGATACTTTTGAACCTGAACCCGAAGTCGATTTACAAACAGTAAAGGAAAGTATTAAAACCCACAAAACCAATATCCAAAAACTGGAACAAGAGGTCCAAGCCTACTTGGATGAGCTGGGGGTGTAAGTGGCAAATATTAGAATTGATAAAAAAGAAGTCATAAAAGGATTAAATGCAGGTTGTATTGCCGCAGGAGGAATGTTAGACCATCAAGTTTTTATATTTGGTGCGGGGTTTTCGAAGGCAATTAATTCTAAATATCCAACATTAAAAGAATTAAGTAAGTCAGTAAATGAAAGATTTTTAAGACTTGTAAATGATCAGAGTGGTTGTTTTGATAAGGCGACAACTTGTATTGCAAATTATTATTTTTCTATCCCAAAACAAATTAGAGATAATTTTGAAAATTTGCTTACTTATTTAAATTCGACTTTTCCTTGGAAAACTGATGTAGAAGTTAATTTAGACAAAGCGCTTTACCTTGATATATTGAAGCAGTTATCTCGCGAGTTACAATATTTACCAGAACAATTTGATAATAAGTGGTTAAAATTAGGCACATTTATTAATAAAAGAGAAGCAACTTGTTTGACGTTTAACTATGATTTGCTTTTGGAAAAATTGTTGTGTAATACATCAAGGACTAATAATGTTAATAAAGAAAATAAAAGAATAGTTGATTATAAATACAAAAATTACTATAAAGTTAATTTTGAAAATTTCGATGTTGTAAATTATTTAAGCCATGAGGATATAAGTGAACCTTCTATTTTTAAGCTACATGGATCTATAAACTGGATTTACAAATCTAACAGTTTGCCAGATAAAATTTTATTTAATGGTAGAACAAATAATTACAGTGTTCCAGAAGGATATTCTCCATATATAGTTCCACCAGTTAACGACAAAACAAGTTTTTATAATAATTCATACTTAAACCAACTTTGGTATTCTGCAAAAGAATCATTAGCTATGGCTGATAATATATATATTATAGGTTATTCTTTCCCTAAGACTGATTTATCATCTGAGTTTTTAATGAAATTTGCATTACAAAGTGAATGGTATAATAAGGATTTACAGAGAAATATATATTATGTAAATCTTAAAGAAAACTCAAGTTTAGAGACGTTGTGCAATAATTATAATGTAAAATTAGAACAAATAACTTGTAAAAATTGTGCACATCATAAAAGAGCTGGAGTAAGTTCATATTGTAAGAATTGTAAAGATACTCCTTTAGATAAATTTATTAGAAGGGTAATAAATAAAAAGTTAAAAGAGGATACAGTTAATGCAGACTAAACCTAAATTAAGATTTAAAGATAAAAATGGAAATGCTTATCCCGAATGGAAAACAAAAAGAGCTGAAGAAATATTTAAAAATAAAACCATTAAAAATATGGCTGAATTACCTGTACTTTCTGTAACTCAAGATAGGGGTACTATTTTGAGAGAAGATTGTGGTATCAATATGAAATACGATAAAACAGCTTTGAATACATATAAATTAGTCAATAAAGGCGATTTTATAATAAGTTTACGTTCTTTTCAAGGAGGATTGGAATATAGCGACCTTGATGGAATTGTTAGCCCTGCATATACTGTACTTTGTCCTCTAATTAATATTAATAATGCTTTTTATAAATATTATTTGAAAACATACAATTTTATTTGTAGTTTAAATATTGCTGTGGAAGGAATTAGAGACGGAAAGCAAATTAGTTATAATTCCTTCAAAACTATTAAATTAAATTATCCTTGTCTTGAGGAGCAGGAGAAGATTGCGGGATTTTTGAGCAAGGTCGATGAGTTGATTAATGAGTGTGAAGGTGAGGTTAAAGACCTTGAAGAACAAAAGAAAGGGCTTATGCAAAAAATCTTTTCTCAACAAATCCGCTTCAAAGACTCCAACAACCCCTACCCAGATTGGGAAGAAAAATATGTAAATGAGGTTTGTGATATATCTACAGGCAAGGGTAATACGCAAGATAAAGAAGACAATGGCATTTATCCTTTTTATGTACGTTCACCTATAATAGAAAGAAGTAATAAATACATATTTGATGGAGAGGCTGTACTTACTGTTGGTGATGGAGTTGGTACAGGGAAAGTTTATCATTATGTAAAGGGGAAATTTAATTTCCATCAAAGAGTATATAAAATGTCCAATTTTAATGGAATATTGGGAAAATATTTTTATTATTATTTTTCAACACATTTCTATGACCGTGTAAAAAAGATGACGGCAAAAACTTCGGTAGATTCTGTTCGACTGGAAATGATATCAAAAATGGCTTTATTAATACCTTGCCAAGAAGAGCAAGAAAAGATAGCAAAAGTATTATCCAAAATGGATGAGCTTATTGAAGAGAAAAAAGCACTCCTTTCTGACTGGCAACAGTTCAAAAAAGGCTTACTCCAACAAATGTTTGTGTAATAGGAGGTTGTTATTTTGTTTATTGATGAGTTAAGTTTTCCAGTAGAGAATATAATCTTTCCAGTAGGACAAGGAGGGTTGTTCTTAGGTTTGATTAAATATCGAGAATCCCAAAATTCTAAAACAAAAACTTTTGCTTATATATATGATTGTGGAAATATAAAAAGAACATATTTAGAAACCTCTATAAACAATTTAATAAATATTTTAAAAAATACAAATGAAATTTCACCATTAACCCATATTTATATTTTTATATCTCATGTGCATAATGACCATATTAGTGGGTTAAAATTATTAAAACAAAAATTAGAAAAATGTAAATTCAATCTACATTCTACACCTGTTCTTGTAATGCCTTATATGGATGCAGTTGAAAAGAATTTAATTATAGGGTTAGATATTTTATATAAAAGATACACTGGTATTTTAACAGATCCAGAATCCTATTTTGGCGGTTATTTTGATATTATATACTTAACAGACGAACAAGATAATTCAAGGGATATTGCTCCTGAAAATAAAGATTTTTCTCCCAAGTCTTTTAAATGTTATTCAATACCAAAAACAGCAATTAATGGTTTAGGTATTAAAGTTTTTAATCATAGTGAAAATTTTACATTTAACACATTAGCTGGTTTATGGGGATTAAAAGCATTTTATAAACGTTTTAACATATCAAATGAATTAAAAGAAGAAATTAAGGGGATGGGCTACAATAGCATAGATAGCATTAATTTTGATAATATAAATAATCGGCTAAAAACGGAATTAAAAGATAAACTAAATCTGTCATCATTATGTTTGTATTCAGGGCTGCTAGATGATCGTAAAATTTGTGGTTGGATGCATACAGGTGATTTCAATTTTAAAAATAAGAAAGCTCTTGAAAATTTTTGCAAGCATTATGTTTCTGTTTTGGATAATATTCAAGTTTTACAAATTCCTCACCATGGTTCTGCAAAGAATTCATCAAATGAAATTTTTAAAATATTTAAACACTTAAAATTTAAGTATATTACGATGCAGGAAAATCCCAATGGCCGACAAGAACCTAAATTATCTCCAGAATATACTAATGATAAAACAATTTACTTAGCAACAGAAAATAAAAGAATTAAAACATTTTTAGGATTTTGACTTTGATACGAATTGTGTCTTTTTGGTTGATATTATAGGGGAATAGAGTGATAGATGTTTATACAAGTATTAATGAGGTATTTGTATGGCATTAAATATTTTTGAAAAACGGATCAAGGCTTGGAATGAAAAATATCCACCCCTATCCCCTGAAATTCTTCGCAAAATTAACAAGCTTGTTGAACAATATGACAAAACTCAACAAGTAGAAAAAGATTCTAAAGTTCTATCAATAACTGACGGAACAAAATTAGTCAGAGAATTTAAAGGTCGAAGATATACCGTGCTTGTTTTACAAGACGGTTACGAATTCAACGGTTCCAAGTATAAAAGTCTTTCTGCTGTTGCTAATAAAATTACAGGAACTCGTTGGAATGGTAAGAAATTTTTTGGAGTAGCATAATGACAAAGAAAATCAGATGTGCAATTTATACTAGAAAATCCACAGAAGAAGGACTTGAACAAGATTTTAATTCTCTCGATGCACAAAGAGAAGCTTGTGAATCTTATATAAAATCTCAAAAGCACGAAGGCTGGAGTCTTTTAACTAAAAAATACGATGATGGAGGATATTCAGGCGGGACAATGGATCGTCCGGCATTTAAACAACTTCTACAAGATATTGAAAATGATGAAATTGATATTGTTGTAGTATATAAAGTTGATAGGTTAACACGTTCTTTGATGGATTTTTCAAAGATAATCGAGATATTTGACAAGCACAACGCTTCCTTTGTTTCCATAACCCAGCATTTCAATACAACAACGTCAATGGGACGGTTAACTCTAAATATTTTGCTATCCTTTGCACAATTTGAAAGAGAAGTTACAGGAGAGCGAATTCGAGATAAATTTGAAGCTTCAAGGCAAAAAGGGCTTTGGGTTAATGGTGCCACACCTTATGGTTATACAAAAGATGAACACCACGTTCTACAACCTCAACAACCATTTGCAGATAACGTTAAATTTATTTTTGAAGAATATCTCAAGGTTAAAAATGTTATTAAGTTAAAAGAGAGCCTTAATCAAAAAGGGATTCTTTCAAGAACAGGAAAAACATTCCCAAAATCAAATTTGTATCGGATGCTTGCCAATAAAGTTTATTTAGGTAAAATTCCTCACAAAAACAAAGTCTATGATGCACTACATCTGCCGATTGTTTCAGAAGAACTGTTTAATGCTGTTCAAAATCTGCTACTTTTAAATGCAACAGAGCGCAAACATAGGACAAATGCAAAAGTTGGAACACTGTTATCCGGATTACTTTATGATGATAAAGGAAATCTTATGTCTCCGACTTACAGCAAAAGCGGGAACAAGTTGTATAGATATTATATTAGTCAAGCACTGAAAGACCCAGGCAGATGCGAGCGAGGTGATATTACCAAAATTTCAGCAGGTGAAATTGAAAAGTA
>CAUDIU010000004.1 GCA_958449715.1 uncultured Clostridium sp.
TTGTGGAGGAATATAATAAAAAACTTTAATTCCAGCTCGTTTCAAAAATTTTGATACACTAAGATTAAAAGCCCCATAATCAATCAATAAAACCAAATCAGGTTTATAATCATTAATCAAATAATCAACTAGGCGTTTACCTAAAGTTATATGATCTATTATGATTTTAGGGCTTAAGCCTACTGCACCCATTTTCTTTTGATCTGAAAATAACTTTACCCCTGCGTTGCGTAAATTTTCGCCACCAACTCCTTCAATCTCTACATCTGGATTAATTGCTTTTAATGCTTCCACAACATGAGATGCATGAATATCTCCGGAGTATTCACCTGTTATTATAAAAAGTTTTTTCATTCTACACAGCCATAATTACAATATCATTTTCATCAGCAAATTTAATTACTTTTTCCTGGTCAACAATAATTGTTTCATTAGCTTCTACAGCAATCAAATTAGCCTTATATTTTTTCATTGTTTTTAAAGTTCTCAAACCTATTGCAGGAATATCAAACCTTTTATCCTGAGAAGGCTTTGCAACTTTTACGACAGCAGCTCCACTTTTTGCAAGTTTAGAACCACGTTTTATACACATATCAGTACCTTCAATTGCTTCTACCGCCATAATCATTTTATCTTTTATTACAACTGATTGGCCAACATCAACTTTACCCATTTCTTTTGCTAACCAAAAACCGTAATTTACATCTTCCATTTGTTCTTCAGTTGGCTTTAATTTTCCTAAAACACCTGATGGAATCATTAAATTTTTAATAAAAATAGTTTGATCTAAAACTGTAATACCTAATTTTTCAAATTCATTTACAATAAGCAACATTACTTTATCATCATTCAATCTCTGTGCTGCTTTTAAAATTTCAATAGCACGAGAATCAAATTTATGAAGCTGCAAAAGAACTCTTTTGTGAACCTTTCCTAAAAAAGTTGCTTGTTTAATTTCTTCATCTTTTAGAATTTTTTCAATTTTATTTACTTCACCTGGGTGACAAGAATAGACTTTTGAACAATATTTTTTTAGTTGCTTAACATTATCATTAGCTAAAGAAATACACACTACTTCAAAACCGTTTTCTTTTGCATGGCGAGCCATTTCTACCGGTAATATACCATCTCCAGCTATTAATCCCTGTTTATTTTCTAACATTATTGACATTGACACTTTTTATTTCCTCTTTTACTTAAATCTATTATATCACAACTATTTTTTTAAAGAATTAATTTCATCAACTTCTTTTTGAGTAAATAAAACTGCTCCACCCATCATCTTTGTATTAAAAACAACCTGAGCATATGATTCTGCAAGTTCTAATTTTAAAAATGCATCTTTTATCGTCTTGTCACCAACTATAAAACCATGATTTGCCATCAATACAGCGTCATAGTCCTTAAAATATTTTGCTGTTTTTTCAACTAAATCCATTGATGAAGGTAATCCGTATTCAGCTAATGGAATTTCTCCAAAATAAAATACATTTTCTGCCATAATCGGTTCATCTAAAGGAATATGACAACAAGCAAATGAGCTCAAATATGGAGCATGTACATGAATTATATAATTAACATCTGGTCTTTGCTTATAAAACTCAACATGAAGCATCTTTTCAGAAGAAGGTTTTTTATTTCCATCAACTAAATTCCCGTTATAATCAATTAAAACCAACTCATCTTCTGATAAATAGCCATTTGAAGACCCCGAAGATGTTATCAATATTTTATCCTCAAATCTCGCTGAGAAATTTCCAGAATACCCTGGAGTAAAATTTTTAATTCCAGCTAATTTCCCATACTCAATAATTTCAGATTTTATTTTTCTTAATTCACTTTCACTCATCTATATCTGTTCCTTATTAGGATCTTCTATATCAATAACCTCTGCATAAATCATTTTCTTTTGAACTTTTTTATCAGTTGGATTATTTTCAACATCATATACTTTTAATTCAACATCTTCCTGATTACTTTTAGCTATTCTATCAGGATTTTTTATTTCCATTCGATCAAATTCTAATGAAGATCCTTTTGTATCCATAGCAACTACAAATGCGAAATAAGTTTGTCTTCTTACCCAGTCATAACCCAAATTAATTTTAAAATCATCAGGGCCTAATGCAATAATAAATGAATTTTCTTGGAACATATCACCATTTGGAGAATCTCCAGTCAATGTTAATGAACCAGACCAAGCTAAAGTCAAGTATTTATTTAAACGTAAAGCTTCTCTTAAATAAACGTTTGCATGACCATACCTATACATATCATACATTTGCATAGGAGTTCCATCTTGATATGCTGATGCAAAAAATCCTATATCTTGCATCCAATATTTATATTGTGTATGAACCCTAGGTCCAATCCTTCCAACGAACTGAGTATCTCCAGTTCCATATAAAGCAGCGCTACCTTGCATAACAAGGGCTAAATTTAATGATCTTAAATTTTCTTTATCAACATAATTAAAAAGAGTCTGAGCAGCTTCTGCCATATAACGCGTTCTTATTGTTCCAACATCAGCAGCAGGTATAGATTCCCCATGTCTATTTACATCGTTGTTTTGCATATAACCAAAACCAAAACGATGTCTAAAGTTTAAATTCAAACCTTTGCCTATTGTAGAAGGTATAACCCCTCTATCATGATAAATTAATTCTGCAGTATACTTAGGCATTCTTGGTCCAAAGAACCATTCATCCATATATGAATTTGCACCATACTGCATATACAATCTATCATCAAAAAATTGCTTACCTTTTAATATAAACACATCAGCAGCTGAACCATAAGCCATATCTGTATAATTTGTAGCACTACGATATTTCAGCATACCACCAAATCCTAGACCACTTTTGCTATTCAAAATAGGCATTACTTTTAATGTTGAACCGTTTTGCATTGGGGTATCAAAAACAAAACCAGGTCCTAAAAACATTCCTAAACGCCCACGAGAACCAAATTCTGGATAATTTGCATCAAAAAATTCTCTTTTCTTATTTGTATGAGCTGTAATTGATGGGATTGTAAATAATTTAGTACCACCATAACTAATTTGAGCTTTTTTTAATGTTATTACATCATGATCTCTTTTTGCATTAAAAATAACATCTTTTGCTTTAATATTAATAGCAGTATCACCAACTTCATCAGTAATTGAAGAACGGTCTTCATCATCAATAATCATTCTATTGAAGTTATTTCCACCAATCATTTTTGTATGGAAATCCAAAATATAAGATTCTTCTGATGACATTTTCCCATCATACAATACGATTTTATCATCTTCCATTTCTGATTTACGGGCGTGAACTGTTAACATTGATGCTTTTGTTTCAATGTTATCCATAAAAGCGTTTTCTTCATTCAAATTAATTTGCAAATAATCTCCAAAAACACTATGACCGTCACGGATTACTTCAACTTTTCCATAAGCTTTTAAAACATTTGAAGCATTATTATAAATCATTTTATCCGCTTTAATTGTCACATTTTGTGGGGGAAAAACCAAAACGGGAGAACCTGTTGCAATTATATCTAACGTTTTATCATCATAATCAATATTATCAGCATCTAATGTAACATCATTTGATGTTACATGTTCTTTTACACCACCTTCTAATTCTAAAGGTTTTTCAGAATTAATTTCGGGATTTTCATCTTTTTTTCTTTTTGAATCAACCTTATCAGAAGTTTCAGATTTTTCATCTCTTTTATAATTTATATTTAACTCTTTATTTAATTCTTCAAGTTCTTTAGCTTCAATTTCAGCTTGCCTTTGTTTTTCTTGTTCAATTAATTCAAGAGTTTTTTTATAATCTTTTTCTCTTAATTTATTTGTAATCTTAATTCTGACCTTTTTAAAAACAGGCATACCTCTCACAGGAGGCATAGTACTTCCCTCTTTAACTTCAACTTTTGGCATAGGAGCTGAAATTGGAGATTCATAAAAACTATCATTAAAAACGTCTTCTAAATCTTCAGGACTTTTAATCAACTCTGCAGAGAAAACTGCTTGAGAAGTCATTGATAATATTAATGCTGTAATTAAAAAACTCTTTTTCACTTCTTACCTTTTCCACCTAAATATAATTTAACGGATTATTAGGCTTACCGTTTATCCTTACTTCAAAGTGTACATGAGGACCTGTACTATATCCAGTTGTACCTTCATATCCAACGACTTCACCTTTATTTACAAATTGACCTTGGCCGACTCTTATTGATGACATATGGGCATATAATGTTGTAGTTGGCTTACCATTTATCACACCATGATCTAAAATAACAACTTTTCCATAGCCTCCATACCAACCAGAATAAATTACTTTTCCGGAATTAGAAGCTCTAATACTTCCTCTATTTGGACCAGCGATATCAACTCCGGAATGGAATGTTCTGCTATTAAAAATAGGGTGAGTTCTCCAACCAAAAGGAGAAGTAATTCTACCACTTATTGGTCTCATAAAACCAGCAGAAGAAACCCTTACCGTAGACTTTCCTCTATTTCGAGCAATCATACTTTGAATACTTGCAGATTGCCTTTCTAATTCTCTTTCTGCTCTTTCATATGTTTTTCTATCAGTTTTGTATTTATTTATCATGCTTTGATTTTGTGCAATTGCATATTTTATATTTTTTTGTTGGTAATTAATTTCTTGGATAGACTGATCTAATGCTATTTTCTTAGCCTCTATATTTTTTTTCATCATTGCAATTCTTTGAGATTTTGCCCTTACTGCCAAAATCCTTGCATAATCTTTTTTTAATACAATTTTTTCAAAATACACTACATCTAGTAATGAATTCAAATCCTTAGCTGTCAAAATCAACTGAAACATCCCTGTTCTTTGATTCTTATAAACTTGGCGAATTCTTTTTCTCATATCAACATTAGCTTTATTAAATTCAACAACTGAAGCAGCTAAATCTTTTTCCATCTGAACTAATTGTGCTTCTAAACTTGAATATTGATTTTTTGAATACTGTAATGAATTTGATGCTTGTTCTAATTTTTGTTGATTTTTATATAGTTTATTTTTTTCTAAATGTTCTAGAACTTTCAATCTTTTAATCTTTTCATGAGTAACTTTTTGCTTATGTTGAATAGTTTTAAGTTGATTTGCATCAGCAAGTAAACCTATATTTCCAATAAGCATTACTAAAAATATTATAAATCCCTTTTTTATATTTTTTATTATACTCATACCTATTTAACCATAAGAGGCAACATCATTAATCCAATAGTCCATGCAATAAATGTAATTGCAATTACTGCAACTATTGCTCTCTGGTGTTTTCTGAAAAATTCCATCTGATTCCCCTTATCTTACTATTATATTAATAGTGTACTATAAAAATATTTGATTTGCAAAATTTTAAAAAATCTATTAATATAGCTTTATGGAATTTATAACAGAAATTGCGGACAAAAAAGTTATTCAAAAACAAGATATTGGCATTAATCCATTTCTTATAGAAAATAATATTAATCAAATTGAAAAAATTATTGATTTTTTTAAATCCGACAAACATCTACTTTTAATAAACGGATTTATGGGAACCGGAAAAATTTATGTTATAAACCAAGCTCTTTCTTTTTTAAATGAAGATGTTCTAAAACTAAAATATAACTGCTTTGAAACAACAATACTTGATGATATTTTGTTAGAATTTTTTGATAATTTCAAAAAGTTAACAGCTCAAAACATCATTCAAGTTCCTAAAGCCAGAACAGAGAACTTCACACAAAAAATTAATGCATATTTTGATTCTATTGAAAAACCAATCGTAATAGTTATCAACTCTTTTGAACAAGTTCTAAGAGATAACAAACCAGAAATTTTAAATTTTTTATCCCATATATCTAAAAATGATAAAATTAAAATAGTATTAATAGCAAGAAAATTTGATTATTCTGATTTTTCAACAGATTACGATAGAGTTGCAATAAATGCATTAGATAAAGGAATATTTGAGAAATATCTAAGATCAGAAGATATTAAACAAATCGGTCCGCTATCCGATGAATTGTATAAACATTCAAGAGGCTACTATTTCTATACAACTCTATCAATAAAAATTATGCAAATTAGAAAACTTAGCCTAACAGATTTTTTATCAGGTTATACAAAGAGTTTTCTATCATTTAATGACTTTATTCTAAGAGAAGCATTATCTTTAGTTGACCCAATAAGCGGCCATTTAATAAGATTTCTTACTATTATGCGCCACCCTGTAAATATAAATTTGCTTAAAAATTTAAATTTATATAACGCAGAAAAAATAGCATTTTTAACAGATAATCTTGTTCTAACAAGAGAAAACTCAATGATATATCTGCAAGATTACTATAAAACTATTGCAGAAAATTCTATCGCTGAAAATATTTTGGTAAAAATACACAAAAGTTGTGTAGAATTATATAATACACAACTTCCGCTAAAACCGCTTGAAAGAGATTTGCTAATCTCCAGACAAACAATGCGTAAAGAAATTGAATATCACGAATTGTTTATTCCTAAAAAACCTATTTTACCACAAAAAACAATTCAAGAAATTCAAACAAATCAAATAATAAAACCACAAATACCTAAACAAATTCCACAAACTAAACAACAAAAAGATGAAAAAATTAAAAATATTTCATTTGTCTTTGATTCTGAAGAAAATGAAATTGAAATTATGAATAAAATTGCAAATTCTATAAATAAATTTGTCGATATTTCTGACCAAAACAACAAAACGCTAGAAGAAATCAAAAATCTTTCACTCGTTAATCTAATTAATTTAGCAAGACAAGAAGAACAAAATTTCAACTACAAAAAAGTTATAATGATTTATCAAAAAGCACTCACAATGAATAACGACGATGATTATTATACTTTTTTACCAAAAATATATACTAAATTAGCACAAAATTTTAATAAACTCTCAGACTGGTTCAATGCTCTCAAATACTTTGAGTTAGCTGTTGAATTTTATTTCTCAACAGGAGATACAGAAAAAATAAATGAATGCAAATATGAAATAGCAAACATTTACTATATTACTTTCAAACGTGACCGAGCTGAAAAAATTCTTAAAGAAATATTATCTGAAGATATTTCTCCAAACTTGAAAGCAAAATCAGAGCTTTTATTATCTAGTATTACAGGCAAAAGCATTAAAAATACACTTCCTCAATCAACAACAGGAATTGAAAAAAATGTTCTTGCAGAATTATATTTTAAATACGCTCTAAACTGCGATGAAGAAGGAGATATTGAAAACGCAGTTAAATATTACAAAAAATGCGTAGAAACTTCACAAGATCCAACGGTTAACGCTTATTTATCATCATCTTTAACCAATCTTGCAACAATTTTTGATGAAAATGGTAAAACTGATTTATCGATAAAATACTTGCAAGAAAGTCTAAGACTTGATGAATCTACTAAGAATTACAACGGAATATATATTTCCTCAATGAAACTTGCAGAAATAAATTCTCTAAGAAATACTGAAAAAGCTTATGAATACCTAAAAAAAGCAAAAGCTTGTGCTATTGAATTAAATGAACCTTTCTATATAACTTCATCAGATGTAGCTTTAGGAGATTATTATTATAATAAAAAAGATTATACCAATGCTCTTAAACACTATAAAAATGCACACGCACTTGCATTAAATAATTTTACAAAAGATAATATAACTAAAATTGAAATGCGTATAAATGACATAAAGAAATTAGGAATACAATGAAAGAAAAAGAATTTTTTAATGAATACATAAAAGCTTTTTTAAACCAAAATGCAAAGTTAAATTTAATATCAAAAAATGATGAGAAATTTTTATGGGAAAAACACATATTTGACAGTCTTTCAATTGAAAAATTCTTTGAAAAGTACAACACTATTAATGCAAAAACATTATTAGATATAGGTACAGGCGGAGGTTTTCCATCTGTTCCTATAGCTTTAGCATACCAAAATATAGAAGTATATGGCTTAGACAGTATCAGAAAAAAAATTAACGCTATTGAAAATATAAAATCTGAACTTAATATCCAAAATCTTCATACTATTTGCGATAGAGCTGAAAATATTAAAGATAAATTTGACATCATAACATCAAGAGCTGTAGCTCCGTTAAAAGTTATCACAGGTTATGCAATCCCACTTTTAAATAAAAACGGGTACTTTATTGCATACAAATCAATCCGTACAGAAGATGAAATAAAAGAAGCTCAATCTACTTTAAAGAAATTAAACTCAAAAGTAGTTGAGATAATAAAATACGACTTACCCCTTGAAGAAAACCATACAAGAAACTTAATAATAATAAAACGAAATTAACAAAAAATATATTTACCGGTTTTACAAACAATATGACAATTCTAAATAATAATACATTACAATTAACAAATATCGGTAAATATAAACTCGTAAATACACTAAAAGCAATAGACAACAACTCAAATCCTGTTTTGGTAACTACAATTAAAGAAAATGAGAAATTTAAAACACTATTAATCAATAAAGAAAAATCCATAATTGGAGTTAATAGTTTTAAAATTAATGAAAAAATCTTTAATGGTAGTCGTATGGATTCATATAGTAATAATGAACATGTCGGCCTAGGGGAAATAATGCGACTTACAAGCATCATTAACGTGATTGAAAATAATTTACGAAAAATCCAAATATTTTCTCTAAACGAAGCAATTCCATTTCATTTAAAATATAAATTTAAACCTAAAATCCAAACAGATGATTCAATGCTTGATATTCTTAACAGAATTGCATCATCTGAAGAAAAAAAATTAAGCAACTATTCCCAAAAAGCTGAAGAAATATTTTCTGATATCTTCTTTAACGGATCAATAAATCAAGAACACAATTATTATGAAGAATTACCTGATTTCATAATATCTTATGTTAATAAAATAAGAGAAGAAAAACTCCCTTGGAACAAAACACTAAACTCACCAGGCCTCAATTTTAAAGAAGATTTACCTATGGAATTAACTATACAAAATATCAAAGATAATAAAAGTTTTTTCAACGATTTGTTTGCAAAACATAAAATAGATTACAAAATATAAAAAAAACCACTCATTACTGAGTGGGTCGTTTTCTGCATCCTAATGGTCTCTTTTAGTGTTTATTATTTAGGAGTTTATATGTTTTTGGGGTTAATGAATCTATTTATATTTAGTGTTTCGACTACACTTAAATCTTATGTAATTATTATTACATATAAGATTTTAAATGTCAATAGAATGGATTAATAATTTTTTTTGAATTCTGAAAAAGCCCATATAGTGTAGAATTTACACTTTACAAAACTTAATATTATGTTAGTTTTTTATTTTATCTGGGTATGAATAATGCGCAAAGATATGTTAATAAATATTAAGGGATATTGAAATAAAAAGGCAATTTTTTATAGATTATATACTTTATATATATAACATATCTAATAGGAAATAAATCATGACAGCAATAGGTAAAGTTGATGCAGTATACCGTGAAAAAACATTTCCGGTAGAAGCAGTAAAATTATATACAGACATTAGTCAACATTCTGTAAACTCAGTTGGTGGCGAAAACCCCTTTGCAAACACAAGAAGTATGGGGTTATGGCAACAACCAACAGAGGGATATATCGGTCAAGTGAATGGAGAACCTCCTACAGAATATACTTATAAAAACGGCTATTGCGAAGAAGTAACAAGAACATTAAATCTATTTGCGTAAAAACACGAGGTAAAATATGGCTGCAGGTGACGAATTAAAAATAGGAAAAATAGCAGCAAATACTGATACATATGGAATGGGAATGGATGGTTCCGGTATAGGAAGCAGTCCTATTACCATGCCAAATACTGACTACAACAGTTTTAGAACAAATAAAACAAATAATAATATTGGTTTTCTTGGACTTACTGCACAAAGGACAACTGTTCCAATAAGTAGTCAATTAGATGCCCAATTTGGGAACATGGTTGGATTAGGGCAGAATATATTCAGTCCTGAAGTTGGGAATAAATTACACTTAATATCATAAAAAAGACGATCCTTTAAAATTAAAGCATCGTCTTTTTTTTATTTATTTAATGGACAAATTATACAGCAGCTTTTGTTTTTGATTTTTCAATACAATCAATCAATGTAGAAGCTACAGTTCTTTGTTCTTCTTCTGTTAATTCAGGGAACATTGGTAAAGAAATTACCATTTCTGTATTCTTTTCAGATACAGGTAATGAACCTTTTCCTACACCTAAGTATTCATGAACTTTTTGTAAATGCAAAGGAATAGGATAATAAAGCATTGCACCAATTCCTCTTTCTTGAAGCATTTTATGAACTTCATCTCGGTTAGGAATTTTTACTGTATATTGGTGATATACACAATATGTATCATCTAATTCCTTAGGAGTTTGAATATCAGCACAATCTTTAAATAATTCATTATAATAATAAGCGTGTTTACGTCTAGCTTCATTCCAATCTTTTACATGAGGTAATTTTACACGTAAAATAGCTGCTTGAATTTCATCAAGACGACTATTTACGCCAATTTCATCATGGTGATAACGAATAGCTCCACCGTGATTTCTTAAAGCAACAGCTCTATCTCTTAATTTTTCATCACTAGTCATTAATAGACCGCCATCACCCATTCCTCCTAAATTTTTAGTAGGATAGAAGCTTAAGCAACCAAAGTCTCCAAAAGTACCAACCATTTTACCTTTATATAAAGCACCAATTGCTTGGCAACAATCTTCAATTACATGTAAATTATGTTTTTTAGCTACAGCCATAATAGTATCCATATCACAAGGCTGACCGTATAAGTGAACAGGGATAATCGCTTTTGTCTTTGGTGTAATTGCTGCTTCCAATTTTGAAGCATCTAAGTTAAAAGTATCTTTATCAATATCTACAAAAACAGGTTTTGCACCAACAATTCCAATAGCTTCAGTAGTAGCTACGAATGTAAATGCAACGGTTATTACTTCATCACCTGCTCCGATATCTAATGCACGTAAAGCGATGTGTAAAGCATCAGTACCTGAATTTAACCCTACAGTATATTTACAGCCGATAAAATCAGCCATTTCTTGTTCAAAAGCTTTTGCATTTGGTCCAAGAATATAAGATCCTGAACGTAAAACTTCACAAACTGCTTTTTCAACTTCAGCCCCAATAGTTGCATATTGGCGTTTTGAATCTAAAATAGGTATCATATTTCTCTCCTTTTTTTGCCATTATTTATAGCCTATAGTATTAGTTTACCACAGTATTTCCATGCCTTTATATAAGCTTAATAATATATATATTAAACTCTAAACTGTCTCTTTATCAAAAATTAAAGTTCTTGCAACTGCAACCATAGTCCAAAAAACAAACTGGATTTGTGGCCTAAAAAATACTGTATCAACCATACCATGAACACATACTGCAACAATTGAAATTACGGCAGAAGATACGATTATAACAGCTTTTGTATCATTTGATTTTAATATATAATTGATTGCATTTTTTACTAAATTTATTAAAAAACCAACAAAAGCAATTAAAGCGAAAATACCACTTTCTACAGCTATTTCTAAAAAGATATTATAAGCACTTAATGCATCAAAACCTGTTTTCATATACAAGCCATATATTTCTCTAAAGTTTTGATTTCCAACCCCAATACCTAATAACCAGTTATCTTTAAACATTTCAATAGAAGAATGGTATACATTAAATCTGAAAGAATTTGAAGAATCCTGGCGCATTGCAAATATTGAAAGCACTCTTGCCCTCAAAGATGTAACTAATAGCATTGCAGCTGTTGCAATAGCAACGACACCACCGACAATAGATAAATATATTTGCTTATAATTATTCCATAAATATTTAGCTGATACTCCAAACATACAAGCAAAAATTACCATCATTCCAATATAAGAACCGCGACAACCTGTTAAGAATAATGTCATTGTTGAAAATAACGCAAACATTAATCCAACTATTGAATATTTATACTTTTTATCAACAAATAAATATCCAGCCAATCCGTATAATGCAGGAATTCCAGCAACAAAATATCCACCTAATAAATTTGGATTATAAGGTTTTAACGTTCCATATACACGAGTCATAACCTCTTCAGGATTTAACCCGGAAACATCTTGCCACCCAGATATTTCTTCTACATGAGAAAAGTTTTGCAAAAAACCTACGACTGCTTCAAAACTTACACAAATACCTATTGTAGCTAAAATATATGGTATTTTATTTTTATTATTTTTCAGAAATTGAACTAATGAAAAATAAAAAGCTAAATATGTAAATGTTTTAAAAAAGCCTTTCAAACTTAAATGAAATAAAGTAGAACCTGCTAAACTTATTATTACAATCATAAAATAAGCTAAAAGCCACAGTTCAAAGTTTTTGCAATCTAATCTTTCATCAGGTTTGGTTAATATTTTCACAAAAGTCAGAAATACCGCAATTAATGCAATAAATCCAATAACATCAGATGACATTACAGTTGAAGATAAGAATACAGCAATTATAGAAATAAATATAAGAGCATCTATCTTCTGCAAAAATAAACTATTATTATACAAGTATTCAAATTTTGATTGAGTAAATTTTAATATATTATTAAACATTGTCATTAGCGTCTATAGAATTATGGTACTCATTGTCATCTGTAACAGGCATAATTTTTAAATCTGATACAGTTCCGTTAAATTTGTAATCTTTTCCTTCTAGTGTAATAGGCAAACCCATTTTAATTTTGTTTCCACCTACTACAGCTCCATCTTTAGTTATTTTAGCAACATCTGATAGAGTAACAACTAAATCATATACATTTGCCTGAGATGGGTCTTCAACTACCATAACTTTTTTACTATTCAAAATTGGCAAAACAATTTTTTTTCTATCAGCTTTTACATCTACGATATCCAAATCAGAATATGGAACATTTCTTATGCTGATAAAAGTTTTTTCATGTGAACGAATAGGAACATCATTACCAGTTAATGTTACACCTCTTATGTATACCTGAAAAGAAATTTTTGAAGTAGCTTCAATTTGTTTTGCTGCAGTTTGTCTAAAATTTTTATAAGTAAAAAATCCGACTAACAAAGCAATAAGTACTCCGGCTATAATTATAATGTCTACCGGTTTAAATTTTTTCAAACAATCTGTTAATTTTTCCATAAAAGTTCTCTCCATAATATTAAAATTTTAAATGCGCTTATAATTTATCAACAGCATTTAAAATTTCTTCAATAGTTGTAGTCGCACAACCAAATTGTTTTACAACAATACTAGCAGCTACATTACCAATAATAGCTGCATAAGATGGTTCAGCGCCAGCTGCCAAAGCTAAAGTATAAACAGCCGTAACCGTATCTCCGGCACCAGTTACATCAAAGACTTCTGACTTATTAAATACCGGAATTTTTGTATAATTATCATGGCCACTTACCACAAACATTCCATCAGCACCACAAGTGATTAATATTGATTTTGCATTTGTTTCATTCAAAAGTTTATCACCTGCTCGTTTTAAATCTTCTTCTGTTTCTATTGTGAAACCAACCGATTTTTGAGTATCTGGAAGGTTTGGAGTCATTGATGTAACATTTTTATATACACTCAAATCTTTTTGAGCATCTACTACAATAATTTTATTATAATGATTTGCTAATCTTATAGTTTCTTGAATAATTTTAGGAGTTAAAGTTCCTATATGATAATTAGATAAAATTATTGCATCATGTTCTGGAATTGCTCTTTCGATCTGTTTTAAAACTTCTTCTTCTATTTCCGGACTTAATAAAGCATTTGTCTGTCTGTCAATTCTTACAATTTGCTGAGTAATTGATGTTGTTATAGAACCCGAAATTCTTGTTTTTGTAGTTGTTTTACGGGTAGGATCTACAACAAGCAACCCACAATTAACATTAGCTTTTTCAAAAGTTTCTCTTAATTGACCTGCTTGAAAATCATCACCACAAACACCTATTACACTAACTTTTCCATTATTTAAAGTAGAAACGTTATGAGCAGCATTTGATGCAGCTCCTAAAATCAATTTTGTTTCAGAATGCAATAAAATTAATACAGGAGCTTCTCTTGAGATTCTTTCAGCATCTCCATAGACCATTTCATCTATAGCTAAATCACCTATAACTAATACCTTCGGCTCATTTAATTTCTTGATATAAGAAACCAACTGTTCTTTATTAATATTCATAAAAATATCCTCTACAGGAAAAATATAACATAAAAAAAATTTTTAGCAAAATTGATTAAATCAATAGTTTTAATGTAAATTTTTATTAAACGTTATAGCAAAAAAAAACATTTTTATGATTTATTAAATAAATATAAAAGAAAGGCAAATATATGATTACCTCAATAAGAAGCATTAACTTTTTTCAATCAAAAAATAATCAAAATATTCAAAACAACTCAAATAAATATTATCAAAAACTAAATTCTTTACCTTGTGATAGCGTATCATTTTCCGGGAAACAAATTTCATCTAAATTATCACAAGAAAGCATTGATTTAGTTCAAAGTTTTGCAAAAAAACTACAATTAAACAAAATTTATAAATTTGATAACCCAAATGTCGAAAGATTCCAAATGACATCTATCGCATCTCCTAAGAACCCAGAAACAAGAGCATTAATACTACAATATTTCGGCTACTCAAAAGATAATATGACTAAACATATTATGTGCACAATACAAGATACAGGCGAAATAATAGAAAGTGGAAATATTGTAAAAAATCCAAAAGAAATTGATATTTACGAACAAATATTACCAGCAATTATTACTCATGCATCAAAAGAATTAAAAGTAAAATTTAACTAATTTAAATATGTCTGGACTTTGGATTTAAAATCATTTCTGCAAGCTTATCTGCACCCTCAAAGGTTCTTGCAGAAACAATTTTAGCTGCAGTTTCTCTATCATAGTCTACAAATCTATGTTCTATAGAGAAACCTCCATCTTGAAAATCAGCAATAACATAACAAGATTTAGGATCACTTGTCATTGGTCGACCAACACTACCAACATTTACGACTGTTTGTTTTTTATTTGTTTGATAACCCGCAGGAACATGTGTATGCCCGCATAAAACTAAATCAGCATCAGTACCTATCAACATATCCTCAACATCTTTTAGAGGCATATTAGGTAAAATATCCTCATTATTACGTCTTGGAGAGCCATGAACCAATAGAACTTTTACTCCTTCTATAACTATTTCTTTTTGTGGAGGTAAATTTCTTAAATATTCTTTTTTATCATCTTCTATAAAGATAACATCATCAGCCAAAGCATTAGCCATTACAGGAAAAGCCTTTTTTACATTTTCATAAACTTCAGGAGAAAAATCTGCTATTAATTTATCAGTATTTCCTTGAATAACTTCCCAGTTATTTTGAGATCTTATGTAATCAATTACCATTCTAGGTTGAGGACCAGCCATTGCTAAATCTCCCAAACATAATATTTTTTCACATTGATTTAATTTTAAATCTTCAACAACACTTTCTAAAGCTTGAAAATTTCCATGGATATCAGACAAAACTGCAACTTTCATTTTTCTCTCCTTTTTATTTGTGATACTATAATAATATGATAAAAAGAAGAAAATCAAAACAATTAAATATTGGAAACGTAAAAATTGGCGGAGATGCACCAATTAGTGTTCAATCAATGTGTAACACTGATACTAGAGATATTACATCTACACTAAATCAAATCAGAGAAATGTCTGATAAAGGTTGTGAACTTGTGAGATTAGCTGTACTAAATCAAGATGCAGCAAATGCAATTAAGGAAATAGTAAAAAAATCTCCAATACCTGTAATCGCAGACATACATTTTGATTATAAATTAGCAATCCAATGCATAAATAACGGGATTCATGCTCTAAGATTAAATCCAGGAAATATTGGGAAAAAAGAAAATGTTGAAAAAGTTGTTAAACTAGCAAAACAACAACAAGTTCCAATCCGAATAGGAGTAAATGCTGGTTCTCTAGAAAAAGAATTACAAAATTTAGATATTCCATTATCTGAAAAAATGGTAATTAGTGCATTGGGACATATTAAAATTCTTGAAGATTTAGACTTTGATTTAATCAAAGTATCTTTAAAATCTTCAGACGTTCTAACAACAATCGAAGCATATAGAATGATTGCAGAAAAAATTCCTTATCCGCTACACCTTGGAGTAACAGAAGCAGGAACTATGCGAGGAGGACTTATCAAATCTTCAGTAGGACTTGGAACATTGCTCGCAGAAGGCATTGGAGATACTATTAGAGTATCACTTACAGAAAACCCTGTAGAAGAAGTAAGTGCAGGATTTGATATATTGAAAAGTTTGGGACTTAGAGAAAGAGGAGTTAACTTTATATCTTGTCCAACATGCGGAAGAACTCAAATCGACCTTATAGGACTTGCAAAAAAAGTTGAAGAAAAATTTAAAAACCTTGATAAACCAATTACAATTGCAACAATGGGGTGTGCAGTTAATGGGCCTGGAGAAGCCAAACATGCTGATTTTGGAATTGCAGGCGGAGTAAAAGAAGGTATTATCTTCCAAAAAGGTGAAATCATTGCAAAAGTTCCAGAAGAAGAACTTCTTGAAAAATTAGAAGAAATTATAATAAAATCATACAAATAATATATGGAAGATTTTATGTAAAGAAATTATAATATTTTTGAAACTATTAATAAAAAAATATATAATTATAAAACAGAGGTGGAAATGAAAAAAAGATTTTTAATTTTAGCTTTAACAACATTATTTGCATTACCTTCATTTGCTGAACTAACAGTAAAAGATACAGTAGATGCAAATTACATGAAAAATCAAGGTTATTCAAGTGCTTTAATTCAAACAACACAAAAAACCGTAGCAAGAAATAATGGAGAGCCATTAGCAGAACCGGTTGAAAAAGAATATTATAATCAACCTGTAGTAAAAGCTGTAAGACGCTTTTTTATGTATATTGACCCGTCATACGATGATCACTCTTTTGTAAATGATCGCGATATTAAAACATCTCCAAGTTATGATGATTTATAAGAAAATACAATTATTTCCACTTCTTTTTATATTGATATTATCATTTAACGTTAATAAATCTTTTTCAAAAGAATTAGGACGAATTGAATATCGTTCTATTCTTTTTGATTATTCTAAGCTAGATTATAAAAAAATAAAAAACGAAGCTGACTATAATTTTAATTTATATTTACAGTCAACTAATGAAACAGATAAAAACAAATTCTTAAATACAGCTACAAGCAAATATTATATTCTTACAAAAATTGACAATTCAAAAATAGAACCATATATTCAACTTGGGAGAATATATGACTACACTGATCATCCAAGATTAGCAAAAGAAGCTTTTTTCAAAGCAATAAATATTAACCCATCAAACCCATATACAAACTTCTATTTTGGAGATTTTTTTTATAACAGAAGGGACTACAAAAGAGCTCTAAAATGCTACAGAATTGCATATAACAATGGATTAAATAATAAATATGAATTAAACTTAAAACTTGCAATAATACATGAAAAATTTGCAGATTTAATTAACGCAAAAAAATATTATGAGATAACATATAAAATAAAACCAGATACAAAAATTCAAGAAAAAATACAACTCTTAAATGAGCTAAATTATGATAAATCAGAATATTATCATATTATTAGGGAGTAAAAGCAGACCATGAAACTTAAAAACATATTAATTATACTTTTATTATTTATACTTACAGCATCATTAGCAAAAGCTGAAGATATTGACCAAACTCTAACGGCAAAAGGTCAAACAAACACATTATCAGAACAAATTACCCCTGTAACCCAACAGACTAATCTTGATAATTCTGATCTAGGATCAATTTTTGATGACTCTTTAGCTCCGGTTTTCAAACCTTATGAAGCTGGAAAAAATGAAGTTGTATTCAGTTATACAAAAAATTTAATTAATGCTATTGATCCTACAGCTTACACAAATAAAACAGGAAGTTATCTTCCTGGAGCAAGAGGAATTAATCAATTAGTTATTTACACTCCCAACTATGGTCCTAGAACAAACACAAATGAATTTGGTGCCGAAGCTATAGTAGAAGGGAACACTGTAACCGAATTATCAGGAGCAGATTCTCTAATACCACCTAATGGCATTGTAATAAGCGGTCATGGACGTGCTAAAACTTGGATGAACTCAAGTATTAAAATTGGAACAAAAATCTATATTGATAGAGCTTCTAATTTAATATACACATATACAACATCTGAAAGTTATATTTTTGAATCAGAGAAAAAAATAAGCGAAGCAGAACAAATGCTTCAATATTACCGATCATTAAGTCCTGATTACAATTGGAGAATCCCTACAAGTTATATTAACGATGCGAAAGATTATCTAAAAAAAGCAAGAAAAAATCCTGAAGAAGTAAAAAAATATTCACAGCTTGCAATTGAGGCATCAAATGATGCATTAAAAAGTGTTGTTCCATACAAAAATGGAGAATTAAAAGGAGTTTGGATTAGACCAACAGAAACATCTGAAGAAGAAATCGAAAAAACTCTTAACAGATTAAAACATGCAGGAATCGATAATATATTTTTAGAAACATATTTCCATGGTAAAACAATATTCCCAAGTAAAACTATGGAAGCATACGGCTTTACTCCTCAATATGAAAAATTTGCAGGTATAGACCCTCTTGAAATATGGATTAGAGAAGCACACAAAAGAAATATAAAAGTTCATACATGGTTTGAAACATTTTATGTAGGACCTCAAAATCCAAAAGACAATCCAAAAAGTATTTTGGCAATGAACCCATCTTGGGGAAATAAAATAAAAAAGGATATTGATTCTGTTGACCCATCAAAATCAACATCTGAACATAACGGTTATTTCCTTGACCCTGCAAATCCTTATGTTCAAGACTTTGTAGTAAAATTAGCAGATGAAATTATTACCAGATACAAACCGGATGGAATAAATCTTGATTACATCAGATACCCAAACTGTGTATCATTAAATGAAAACTCAAATTGGGGCTATACTGATTATGCAAGAAATGATTTCCAAACAATCTATGGTGTAGACCCTGCTGATATTCTAAAAACAGATCCACTTTGGCTTGAATGGAACAATTATAGAAGAGAACAAGTAACAAATGTTGTGAAAAAAATTGGAGAAATGGGCAGAAAATCAAACACATATATAAGTGCAGTAATTTTCCCAGACAGATTAGCAGCTCTTGATCATAAACAACAAGACTGGAGAACTTGGACTACAAGAGGTTATATAAACGGTCTTACTCCACTATTCTTAACTTGTGACTCTAAAACAGCAAATAAAATGATGTCAGACGTAATTAACGCTAAATCTGGAAACACCGATTTTTATGCAGGTCTTTTTGTAACTTTTATGGGCGGTACTGATGAAGATTTAATCAGACTAATTCATGAAGCTCGAAAAGTAAACGCTAAAGGTGTTATACTATTTGATTACGCTCATTTGAATAATAAATATATTAATACCCTATCGAAGAGTGTATTTGCACAACGTTCACCAATAAGAAAACCATTATACCAACCGGAACAACAAAAACAACTTCAAAAACAAGATACTAAAGGCTGGTGGATTTTCAAAAAAGAATCATAATAATTTAAAGTTATATTTATAATATAATTTTAAATATGATTAGGAATGCTGTTGCTAATACAATGCAGAATAAAAATACTGTAATGTTTATTACTGCAATAATATTTATGATTGGAATTCTTGCTTATTTCAACGATATTGCAATTATTTCAGCTTTTTTATTAACAATTCTTGCTGTATTTTTAATCATAAAAAATTATATTCCAACTAAGTACATAATCTTTTGGATAGTTATATTCTATTTCGGCTTTTTCAATGCATATTTTAGAACAGCAAATTCAGATGACTTAGTGCAGTTTGCAAGACAAAATGTAACTATCCAAGGTCAAATAACATCAATACCTAATAGCGACGGAAAAGGAAAAACTAAATTTTTCTTTAAAACAGAAACTCTTAACGGCGAAAATATTAAAGGCAAAACATTAATTACATATACAGGAAATGAAGAATTAAAAATCGGAAATTATTATCAGGCTAAAGGGAAATTAAGAACACCTTTCAAAGCTAGCAACCCATCTCAATTTGACTATGGCAAATATCTTAGGAATTTCAATACATACACCGTTTTCTATACAGATGAGATAACTCCTGCAGAAAAAACTCCGACAATAAAATGGAAATTCTTGCAAAACCTAAACAACTTAAGAGATAAAATTATAAATGTACATAGCGAATATTTAAAATCTCCAAACCTTGAAATTTTAGGAGGTATTGTTTTTGGAGATGATGCTATTGCTCCACCTGATTATATAAAAGCATCTTTTATAAATTCAGGACTTTTACATATTTTAGCGGCATCAGGTATGAACGTTGCATTTATATACGGTTTTTGGGTGTTTTTTATGCGGCGTATAAGAGCTCCATTTAAAATTACGGTTTTATCTGGAATGGTATTAGTTATATTTTATACAATGATGACCGGTATGGGAGCATCTGTATTAAGAGCAGCCCTAATGCTTTTATTAATCCTTGCAGGAAAATTAATTGATAGAGATGCTCACACAATATCCCTTTTATCTTTTGTCGCAACTATACTTTTAATATACAATCCTGCTTATATAAACGATGTAGGATTTCAATTATCATTTATTGTGACATTCGGGCTTCTCACAACTGCAAATATAATTTTTGACAAATATAAAGATTCAAAAATTCCAGACTTTTTAATCGGAGCTATTTTAATTCCTGTAGTTGCACAAATTTGGGTAGCACCAATACAAATGTTCTATTTTAATACATTTAGTACATATTCAATCTTTGCAAATATTTTGAGTATGCCATTTTTAAGCGTAATAAGCTTTGGCGGATTTGTAAGTTCTATCATAGCAATGTTTGCTCCATTAACTGATAAAATATGTATGCTATTTGATTTGATACTAAATTATGTATTGAATATCTTAGTCTTTATCTCAAACTTTTTTGCACAACTTCCTCATTCATTATGTACAACAAGACACCCAAATATTATTCAAATATTCATTTATTACGGAATAATTCTATCTATCACACTTGGAATAAAAACAGGATTTAATAAAAAACTTAAAATATTTTGTCTTGCTTTGCTAACCTTATTATTAATTTCATTTATACAAATTCCGTCAAACAATTTAGAAGTAATTGTATTTGATGTTCAAAATGCAGATTGTTTCTTAATCAAAACACCTGAAAATAAATATTTTATAATTGATACAGGTAAATCAGGATACAAAGGCAGCAAAGCCCAAGCAAATTCAATTATTATAAAGTACTTAAAAGACAGAGGAATAAAAAACATCGAAGCCCTGATTATAACTCACTTTGACAACGATCATTCAGGCGGTGCTGTCGATATAATGAAAAACTCAAAAGTTAAACAAGTATATATAAATTCTTACAATGACAAGTCTACAACTTCAAAAATAATTTATGATGCTTTAGAAAAAAATCAAATTCCAAACAAAATACCACAAAACAATTCATCAATATATATAGAAAACAACTTAAATATCCAAACATATCAGACAAAAACTGATAAAGAGAATGATAATTCAATAATCACACTGCTTAGTTATAAAAATTTTGATATGTTATTTATGGGAGATGCAGGGACAAAAGCATTCAATCAATTAAAATCCGATATTCCAACAAATATTGAAGTTCTAAAAGTAGGGCATCACGGAGGCTTAAACACAGTAAATAAAGAAATGCTTGAGCATATAAAAACTGAAACTTCAATAATTTCTACAGGGATAAATTCGTTCGGACATCCATACAAAAGTACACTTGATACCTTGAGAGAAACAAACATTTATAGAACCGACAGACATAACTCCATTAAAATAAAAACAAATGGAGAAGAATATTCAATTTATACATTTAATCCTAAAAAGAAAAAATATATAAAAACTCAACAATCGAAAACATACTAATTAAACTAAAGACATTTTATCTTCAAGAGCAGTTTCAATCTCATCAATAATTAAAGTTGCAGCAGCGATTCTATCATCTGCAGATGTAATAGGACGACCTACAACCATATAATCAACTCCTGATAAAATAGCATCTCTAGGAGTATCAACCCTCACTTGATCATTTACGGAAGACCAGGTAGGACGGGTTGCCGGACATAAAATTATAAAATCATCACCTATTTCTTTACGAATCCTACGTGCTTCTTCAGCACTAGCTACAACACCGTCAAGACCTGATTCCCTTGCAACTTTAGCAAGCTGCAATACAAAATCTTCAATATTTTTATCAACACATAATTCTGTTGTTAAAGTCTTTTGTCCAAAACTTGATAAAAGAGTAACTCCTAAAATAGTTGGAGGTTCAATTCCCATAGACTTAGCAGCTGCTCTAGATGCTTTCACTACTGCTGATGTCATTTTGGAACCGCCTTGTATATGGACATTGAAAAAATTAATATTATTTTTTACTAGACTAATACAAGCCTTTTGTACTGTATGCGGAATATCATGGAATTTACAATCATAATAGCATTTTGCGCCATTTTCTTCCAATAGTCTAAAAGCCTCAAAACCGTAATTCACAATTAAAGGTAATCCGACTTTAAAATACCCTACATAATCTTTTAACTCATTAACTAATTCATGAGCTTCTTTTAAATTATCAACATCCAATGCTAAAATAATTCGATCTTTAGCTGTTTTAGGTTTCTCTATCATATTAACAAAAAATATATCACTACAAAAAAATAAAATCAACCCTTACCAGAATTAAGCAAGTAATACAACTTTTATGAATCCAAACTAATATCTTCAGGCAATTCTGGAAATTCTTTTGTATAAGTACAACCCATTTTTTCCAGTTTTTCAATTTGATTAATTATATTCCCTGAACCATTTAATTTTTTCAAAGACGAATTCAAATTATCTCTTATTTTTAAAAGTTCCGTCAAAAGAGCAGCAAATTTGTCGTGAATATTCGTACACAAACGAGCCATTTCTAGAACATTTTTATTTTGTCTATCAACAATATGAAATGCATTAATAATTTTTAAAGCTGCAAGCAAAGTTGATGGAGATACAGGCATTACTCTATTTTTCCAAGCATAATCCCATAAAGCACAATCATCACAAAACATCATTGAATAACAACTTTCAATAGGTATAAACATCAAAACATAATCAGGTGAAGCTTCTTCTACAGAATATTCTCTTTTTGCCAAACCATTTATATGTGCTTTCGTTGAATCCACAAATTGTTTTAAATGAATTTGTTTTTCGTTTTCATCTTGCGCGTTTAGAAAACCGTCCCAAGCTGCAAAAGATGTTTTGCTATCTATATAAACACATCTACCTTCAGGCAAAAAGACAGTTGCATCAGGACGACCTTCAGCTGTACCCATTTGAATTTTATACTCTTCATCTTTTCTCAATCCAGAAGCTTCTAAAACTCGTTCGAGAACAATTTCTCCCCATCGACCTGAAGCTCTATTATCAGCTTTCATAACATTTACTAAAGAATTTGCATCAAGAGAGATTTTATTTCCTGTTTCTAAGAAACTTTTTATGTTCATATCGAAAGTTTTAAAATGGTCAGACTCTGTTTTAAAGTTTTCTTCAGCACGTCTTTCAAAATCTTCAATCTTTTCTTTAAATCTTTTAAAAAATTCATCCAACTTTTCTCTGTTTTGAACAGATAACTCTGATGAATGTTCTTTAAATATTCTATTAGCAGTATTTTCAAAATCCAACTTCATCTGCTCACGCATTAAATCTCTTGATACCTTATCGTTTTTACTAATTACTTTAAAAGGTATAAACACGCACAAAGCGCCAATTAAAAAACCAACCAAAAATATTAAAAATTCCATACGCATACCCTCTTAATAAAAAAATTATACCACAGGAAGATTACACTAAAAAGATTAAAAAAAGTTTTATCAACCATGCGGCTAAAACTACTAAAAGCATGATGTAGAGCATGATTGAGAAATTTTATCAATCTAAAGATGTAAGACAAATTCTCAAACCTTAATCTTACCAATATCAATCAGGGCATGGATGAAAAAGACCATACAAAAATAGTAGTATGTATAGTGTAGAGGGAAGCTTAAAAAACAGGGAGATAAAAAATGAGAGAGTTCAAAAGAAGATCAAGAGTATTATTAATCGATGATAACGCTGATCATTTAAGAGGAGTTAAAGAATTAATTACACTTGAAAGCAGTTATGAAGTAGTAGGTGCAACAACAAGTGCAAATATTGGAATTAACTTAGCAAAGAAATATCGCCCTGACATTATCTTAATGGATATTAATATGCCAGAAAAAGACGGTCTTCAAGCAATCCAAGAAATAGAAAAATTAGACCTAGGAATCAGAGTAATTGCATTAAGCGGCTATGATGATGCTGACCTAATCTTTAGAGCTATGAAAATAGGTGCTAAAGGATATGTTTTAAAAACTATGGCATCAGCTCAACTTATTTACGCTATGGATGAAGTTGCTTCTGGCAAAATTTATCTTCCAAATGCTCTTACATCAAGATTTTTCGAATATTTTCAACGTTCATTCAAAGAAGAAACACAAACAGCTGCAGAAGAAAATTTACTTACATATTTAACAGCTAGAGAAGAAGAAGTATTAGACTTACTTACACAGGGTAATAACTACAAGGGTATTGCAGGAAAATTATTTATATCAGAAACTACAGTTAAGACTCACGTAAATAATATATTCCAAAAACTACAAGTAAATGACAGAACTCAAGCTGTTTTATATGCACTAAACAATGGCTTTGCAAACAGAAGACATAAAATGGCTGTTTAATTTGATACTTTTAATATAAGTGTTTAAAGGTTCAGTCTTAAAAAACTGAACCTTTAATGTTGAAGAGGGAAAATGAATAATACTAATTTAATATACGAACAATCAAGATGTGTAGCACATGAAATAAGAAATCACCTTTCTATTTGCGAAATTTACACCCAAATTATAAAAAAGAATTTAGAACAAGAAGGAATTGAAAACAAATCAATTGATAATGCTATAAATTGTATTAGCAAATCATTAAAAATAATGAATAATTCATTACTTGATCTAAAATCTTTAAACAACTTTTCACCAAAAGAATGCAATATTAAAGAAATTCTAGAAGAAGGAGTAAAACTATCTACTGTATATATACATGAAAAAGATATCATGATAAATTGTCATATCAAAGATGATTCCAAAGTATACATAGATGAAAATAAATTCCTAGCCTGCATCGTAAACATAATAAAAAATGCCATAGAAGCTATCGAGCAAAAAGGGCAAATTAATGTTTCATTAGAAATTAAAAATGATGAGGTACATATAAAAATTTCAAATAACGGAAGTCCAATCTCAAAAGAAAAACAATCAATGATTTTTGAAGAAGGTTATACTACAAAATCTACAGGCAGCGGACTTGGGCTACATATATGCGTTGATAATCTAAAAGCTCAAAATGCTATATTAAGATTAAATAAATCAACTCCAGAAATAACAGAATTTGAAATTATACTGCCTGTTGCTTAAATTTTTCTAATAAATTTCCACTTTCTACATTGCTATTCCCAGAATTTGTCTGAGCATTTTGTGATGAAACTGAATAAATATCAGATGCAAAAACTCTCGGATCATCAATTTTATCCATAGCCTTCATAATACCTATTTTGCCTGCTTTCTTTTGAATATTTGTCAGCCAAGCATTAAATGCATAAGGAATTGCAAAAATTACACCTAAAACAGGTACACCAGCAACAATTCCTGTATTAATTAAAGTTTTATAATTTTTGTAATTAAAATTCATTCCCAATTTTTCTTGTAAATCTTTAGGAATTTCAACATCTGCTTTTGAAGCTTTTGATTTAGCCCATAATTTAGTACACTGAGTAATAATATTACGAGTCCATTTAGCAAGAGCTGTTTGTTTAAAATGGCTCGCAAATAATTCTGATAATATTTCAGACATTCCTTTTTTATTACCATTTGCAACTGAATTAGCTATACCTTGTGTACCTATTTTCCCAAGTTCTGCAAGTAGGGGTTCTACCGCAACTTTTAAATCTTTATTTTTCGGGTGTTCTAAAAATGTTTTTAAATTACCTTGGACAATTGCTTGTTGGAATTTTTGAACAGTAACTTTATCTTGCTTTTTCACAACATCATAAACATTATTTACAGCCTGTTTTATTGAAGATTTTGAATCAAAAGTCAAATTAGTAAGCCAATTACCAAGTTTTGCTATAGGGAATTTCCCTTTAATAACCGATGCTGTCAAAAATCCTAAACCTAAAGTTGCACCAACACTCCATAAAGTCATTCCTAATTCTTTTGCAATTTCAGAGCCTGCCTCAACATCTTCTGAATATCTTTGAGACATTTCATCCACTTCATCAAAAGCTCGAAATACGTTCTTTTGCAAAGATTTAGCTTCTGCTTTTTGAACATCAGTTATTTCAATTTGACTAAATGCTTTTTGCAATTTTTCATTTTCTTTATATGTTGTCTTTTTATATTTATTGTATTCAGATTTATCTTTAAAATAAGAAGCTAAGAATGAAAAACTTCCACCCAATTTTTTTAAGAAACTTTGCTTTTGTTTCTCAGCTTTAATATTTTCGACTTTTTTCATATCTTCATCTGAAAAGGCCATTAGCCTTGCAGGATTTTTCAATAAATCTTGTCTTGCCTTATATCTTCCGATTCTTGATGCATTTTTTTCTTCTAAAGTCCCTTGCATTTGTATTCCAAATGAAGTCAGAATAGGAACTGCAATAGACACAATATTTCTAACTTTTTTATCAGCTTTAGCTAACTTTAATAATTTATTAATTCCAACCCCCAATGGAGCTGCAACAAACCAAGATAAAGTTCCCAATGTATCAAATGCATTTTCTACATTTTCAGAATATTCTTCAGCTTTTATATTGATTTCTTTTACTGCATCTACTATTAATTCTTTATCTTCTTGAGCTCTTTGCAATTGTTCAGGAGATAAGTTTACAGATTTAAGTTTGTCAATTTCATTTGGATCTTTGTTATCTAGCCACTCCTTATAAGCTTTTTTATCATTTGAAATATCTTTTAATTCTTTAATCATTTTAGAGATGCTATTACGTTCTTTTTCATCAGGTATTGATTTTGCAATCTCTTTAGCTTTTTCTAATTGTTCAGGAGTATAAACTACGAAATTTTTAACATCTTTCAACTCATTTTGTTTTGCTTGATAACGTCCTATTCTTGAAGCTTCTTTTTGTTTAGAATTTCCCCAAAGAATCATACCAACAGCACTAGAGAGCATTAATCCCATAATAGCAAAAGGTCCGTATTTTTGAACTCCATTGCGAATTTTAAAAACTCTTGCGGTTAATTTTTTCTGTTCAGAAATTTTTAAAGCTCTATTACTATCATCTGCAGATAAGTTTTTAATTTCTTCATTTAATTTATCAATTTTCTTATCTATTTTAGAAGTAAGTTTCTTATCTACAAATTTTAACAACGGAACTTGAGAAAAAGTTAATCCTAAAACTGGAACCATCGATATAAGACCTGTTAATTGTTCCATATCTTGACAATTATCTTCGGATCTTGCATCCATCATTTCAGTTGCTCTAATAACTGTTTGAGCCTTTTTATTTGTCAATTCTACTTTATCTTCTGGTATTTCAATATTAGCAGCTAAATACTCTTTTTGAGCTCTTTCATCAGCCTGCTTTTGCTCCCATGCATCATATTTATTATAATTTTTTCTTACTTCATTGATTGAATTAAAAAATTGTCCCATTAATTTTTCCGAAAAATTTTTCTACCAATATTAATATAAAATCGTAAAAACAAAAAAAATTGCCACTTAATTTAATATAAATTAACAATAATCAAGCCAACAAGCAAAAAATAATTATCATTATTTTTATTATAATTAAGGGGAAATCATGTCAGGAATAGATAATTTTTTAAATAAAAGCGGGCAAAATCAATATTACATTACTCCACAACCAGCAAATAATGCTGTAAAAAGTGATGTTGATATTAAAAATACAGAAAATACAACAACAAATATAATTACAAATTCTAATATTAGAGATGAATTTGTAAAAGAGAAAAAGAATAATGGACTTATTAGAAAATTCTACAATTTTTTAAAAAATAAAACTAATATAGGTCTTGGCTCAAAAGCTGTCGAAAAAGAAATTGATAAATTTGAAAAAGGCGAAATTTCTGAAGAAAATATAAAAGATACAATTACAAAATATAAAAACTCTCAACAAAATTCAGTACAAGCATTTGCAGACACAGCAACTGCAGCTGTTACTATTAGCGGATACTACTTAGGCAACAATTTTATTAAAAAATACCAAGCTCAAGATAAATTAAATGCATTACCTCAATTTATAAAAAACATAAAAGAAAATACAGATAGTATTAAATTTAAACGCCTTAAATTAATTGAAGATATTCTAAAATCAAAAACTAAAGCTACAATACTAATGCTTCCTATTCTTGGAATTGTTGGAGGAATAACAAAATTAACAATTACAAAAGCCGAAAGAATAGGATCAAAAGAATTTAAAGTTGATAAAAAAGCATTTACAGATAAAAAAGAACTTAAAGCAGAAAAGAAAAAAACAAGAAAAGAAAGAAGAAAAACTAACTTCAAAAACTTCTTAACAGGAGCAGCAAACGGAATTTTAGCACCTGTAACGGCATTAGCAGGAGGTATAATCGGAGTTCCTGCATATATTTTAGCAACAACAGGGCTTAGATACACAACAAACAATAAAAATAAAAAAGATAAGTCTTTAAATGATTTTGCACAATCACTCAAAGATAATGCGGCTGTAAATACTCTAGCAACAGTTGCTGTAGCGGTACCTGCTTTCAAAAAAGCTCATTTCAGCCATGTTTTAGGCAAAAATTTAGACAAAGTTGTAGATAAACTAAAAGATGTAAAATTAGAACTTCCGGACTTACCATCTTCAAAATCAGCTTACCAAGAACTTGAAGATTTTATGCTTAACTCTGAGGCTATTCAAAATATAGTTAAATCTGACAAACTATATTTAAGCGACAATATGGATGAAATTATCCAAAAATTGACAGATGAAAATATATTTGCTGTAAAATTCTTACAAATCAAAAATAAAGGTTTGCTATCAGGAGAATACAACCAATATGGAAGAATTTCAGAAGCACTAAGAGAAAATTGTCCGCCTACAAGAACTCTTGAAGAAGCTCAAGAACATATTAACAAACTTTGGGGTTCTTCAGAATATACAGTGTCAAAACTGCTTGGAGTAGGAACAGTAGCAGAAACATATTTAGCAAAAGATGCATCAGGCAAAGAAGTTTGTATTAAAGTTCTAAAAGATGGCATAAATGCAGAAAAAATTGCTAAAGATAAAGAAAAATTTATTAAACTGATAACAGGAGATACTCCTTTAGATAAACTAGATGACAATCAAAAATATTTAATTAAAAACATCAATGATTTAGCAGAAGGCATTTCAAAAGAAGTTGATTTCATAAACGAAATGAACGCAGCAAAAGAATTGAAAAAATACAGCAAAGTCGCAGATGTTGTAGTTCCAATGGAAGCCAAATCAGGGATATATGTAATGGAAAAAGCTCCTGGCATAAGCGTAAAAACTCTTGTTGATTATTACAACTGCGAAAGTAGCATAAAATATTTTAAAAGATACGCAAAAAAACACCCTGATACAGAATGGATAAAACCAACTATTGAAAAATATGAAGAAGACATGAAGAAAATCAAATCAAAAGCTCCTGAATTTGAAGACTTTGATATGACACCTTCACAAATTAAAAAATTACTTAAAACATATATTGACTTACAAGTAGAACAATTTGCAAAAGTAGATAAAAATGGAAAAGTTATCCACGCAGACATTCACCCAGGAAACATTTTCATCAATCTTCAAGCTCTTAAATCAGGAAAAGGTAAATTATTAACTTTAATTGATACAGGTAATACAATTAAATTAAGCAAAGAACAAGCAATGGCTTCATTAAAAGTTGTTGGCTTTATTAAAAACGGAAACACTAAAGATTTAGCAAATATTGTATTACAAGATGCTATTTTACCTCAAGGCCTTTCTAAAGAAGAAGCTCTTGTAAAAGTCGAAAAAGATTTAAAAACATTCTTCTTTGACAACAAAACAAAAATTAATTCAATGAATATGGATACATTCTATGCATTGTCAGATAACATTTTAAGAAAATACAATATTATCCCTAACAATACACAATTAAATTTAAATAAAGCAAAAATCTCAGCTAAAAATTCATTTGAAGATTTAGTAGAATCATTCTTTGATAAAAAATACGGAGACAAAAACTGGGAAGATTCCTCTAAAGCTGAAATGGTTGCAGCAATTACAAGTGCTGCAAAAGATATGGCTGAAATAGGCATAAAACTTCAATCTGCAAATACAATTCAAGAAACTAAAAATTTAACTCAAATGTCTACAAAAGAAGCAATGAATTTCTTAAGAAATAAAAATATGCTAAAAACAAACAGCGAAGAATATTTGACATATAAAATGAAACAAAATATGCCAGGGCCTGAAATTAAAGAAGAAGAAATTCTTGAAAAAATTAAAGAATAATAAAATTATTCTTAATAAAACGTAAGTGGAGGGTAGAGTGGCACGCTCTATTCATTGAATTCTTGGATAGAAATTGATTCAATTCCCTCTAATTTTTGATAATTTTTATATAAATCCTGAATAGGGTGACGACCAACAAAATCAAGAATTACAACAATTTTAGTCAAGTTATCATCTTGTTTGTTTAATTTTCTGGAAATTTCTCTTAAATGTTTGCTATTCTCAATTATATAATCATAAATATCATTTGAATTTTCATTAAGGCAAGAAATACTCATTTTCAAACGTCTTGTATTTTTTGTACTTGAAATAAGAACATTTTTTTCAAAAAGTCTTACAGATACAAGTACTAGAATTGATAAAACTGTAGCAACAATTGCAAGTCCATACATTCCAGCACCACAAGCCATACCAATACTTGCGGATACCCACAAAGTTGCAGCAGTAGTTAAGCCAAACACAGTAGCCCCGTGTCTTAATACAGTACCACCACCTATAAAACCGATACCGGTTACTACCTGAGCTGCGACACGAGCAGTATCACGAGTTCCTAATTCATCACCAGTAACAGATACCTCTGGGAAACCGTAAATAGAAATTATTGTAAATAAACATGCTCCAAGACAAACTAAAATATTAGTTCTCAAACCTGCATATTTATTTGTCATCTCACGTTCAAGCCCGATTGCAAAGCCTAAAAGGACTGATGACAAAACTCTTATAACCAAAGTGATATCAAAAATTCCAGACAAAGTTTCCATATTCTAACCCTTTATCATCACTGCCTACTGCTGTTTACTTTTAGGATCCAGCACATCTCTTATTGTATCACCAATCAGATTAAATGCCAATACAGCAATAAAAATTAAAAAACCGGGAGTCAAAAGCCAAGGACGATAGATTATATTTGTATATTCTTGAGCTTCTTTTAACATATTTCCCCAACTTGCATCTGGCTGTTGAATACCGAGTCCTAAAAAGCTTAATCCAGATTCCGATAAAATGTAAGAAGGAACAGACAAAGTCATTGCAACAATTACAAAACTTGTAGTCTGAGGTAAAATATGTTTTACAATAATTCTTAAACGCGAAGCTCCAATAGATTTTGCAGCCTGAACGTATTCCCTATTTTTTATTGACAATACCATACCTCTTACAACTCTTGCAAAACTTGCCCAACCGATTAATGCTAAAATTACAACAATCAGCATAAATCTTTGCACACTTGTCATTCCAGACGGCAAAATTGAAGCTAATATAATTAAAAGATAAAAACTAGGAATAGACATTACAGCTTCGGCAAATCTCATCATAATCATGTCAACTTTTCCGCCAAAATACCCAGCAATACCACCATATAAAAGACCTATCGGGAATAACACAAATAATGCCAAAAATCCTATGGTCATAGAAATTCTACCACCGAATAAAATTCTCGAAAAGACATCACGACCGTTAATATCAGTACCTAATAAAAACAATCTGCCATCTGTATCAGTTGTCACTAGATGTCGTTTCATAGGGATTAAACCTAAAAATTTATAAGGCTGTCCTTTAGAGAAAAATTTAATATAATGTTTTTGACTTCTGTCGAGTGTATAAATAATTTTTAAATCATCTGGGTCAAATTCTCTTTTATAATTATAAGTATAAGGTTTTGAGAATTTCCCGTTCTCATCAATAGTAAAAATCTTAGATGGAGGCACATAGGCCATAGATCTGTCCGAAAAATCTTTTGTATGAGGAGCTATAAAATCAGCAAAAAATAATGCTAAATAGATTATTCCGAGTACAATCAGAGCGATTCTTGCAAATTTATCTTTCCATAATTGTTTAAGCAAATCTCTTATCATGCCTGACTCCCTTCTCTGATACGAGGATCAGTAATAATAAGCAGAATATCCGCGATTAAGTTACCCATAATTAACATTACAGCCCCCATCATTAAAGAAGCCATAACAAGGTTTATATCAGATTTCAAAACAGCTTCCAAAATCAAACGACCAAGTCCCGGATATTGAAAAACATATTCAGTCAATGCGGCACCGCTCAACAATCCTGCAAATTCAAATCCTAAAAGAGTTATCAAAGGATTAACCGCATTTCTCAAAGCGTGTTTGAATATAACCTTAAATTCACTAAGCCCTTTAGCCCTTGCAAATTTAACATAATCACTATCCAAAACATCTAAAAGATTTCCTCTCATTTGTCTTTGCAAACCCGCTAGAGATAATGTAAATAAAACAGTCACAGGCAATACCAAATGGTGAGCAATATCTAAAAACTTTTGAGAAAAACTCATTTCCATAAAATTAGAACTTGTAAGACCTCCAACTGGGAACCAACCAGTCTTAACTGCAAATATTAAAAGTAATACAGCAAAGAAAAATGAAGGAATTGCCATACCTATACTTGTCAAAACAGTTAATGCTCTATCAAAAGGTGTCTTCCAATACACAGCGGCGAGAATCCCTAAAGGTACACCAACTGACCAAGATAAAAATATTACAATCAAAGTGAGCAATAAAGTATTTGGAATCCGTTCTTTTAATTTAGTGCTAACTTGTTCACCGTTTGAAGTTACACCTAAATCACCTTTTATGAAAGACTTTGCCCATTTTCCGTATTGAACTATAATAGGTTTATCAAGACCTAATCTTTCAGTTTCCTTTTGCAAAGTTTCTTTAGAAACTGACGGATTTAGCCTTAATTCTGCTAAAGGATCAACAGGTGAAAGACGTATTATAAAAAAGCTTATTAACGAAACAATTATAAGCAAAGGGATTGTCTGTAGAATTCTTTTTAAAATATATATTAAAATCTGCATTATTTTATATAAATCTCCTCAATGTTATGCGTAACTCCGCCCAAACTTGTCGGATATATATTTTTGAACTTATTTCTCAAAGCCACAATTCTAATTGGTGAATAAATATAAATTAGAGGCTTTTCATCATATACAATTTCCTGATATTCATCATAGTATTTTTTTCTATCTTCAAATTTAGTAGCTAAAGCACCTTGCGTATACAAATAATCTAATCGTTTTTCAAAATCATATCGAGGACTATTCAAATCTTTTTCTAATCTTTGATTAAAGATATGCAAAGTTCCATCAGATAACCAAACGTTTTTTCCGCCATTAGGTTCAAGAGGAGAACCGGTAAATCCCATTATTACCATATCCCAATCCAAGGTAGCCATGAGTTTATTTACAAGAGAATTGAATTCAATAGGTTTAAAATTAACTTTCATACCCAAATCTTCAAGATCTTGTTTTACCATAACGCCAATAGCTTCTCTTTCGGTATTTCCTGCATTTGTATATAAATCGAATTCAACATGATTTCCGAATTTATCTATTAAATTACCTGCCCTATCCCAGCCAAATCCTGATTTTTTCAATAACTCTTTTGCTTTTTCAATATCTCTATCATGACCTTTTATATCTTTATTTAAAAATATTGAATTCAATGTTTCAGGCGTAAATAGAGGTTCTGCAAGTCCATTTGCAATATTAAACACCATATTTTTTCTATCAATTGCATAATCTACAGCTTGACGGAAATTTTTATCTTGGAACCAAAGTTGCTTTTTAGGATCAACATAATATTTTCCCTTATCATTTTTACGATTATTCATATTCATTGCAACATACATAGTTCCTGTATCTGGACCTATGTTATATACTGTAAAATCAGAATGTTTTTCCATTTCTTTAAAACGAGCTACATTTGCTCCTTGAAGGCTTATTTCATCTAATTCTCCGCCTTCAAACTTTAATACTTGATTGTTTATATCACCAACTATTAAATATACAATTTTATCTAAATATGGAAGTTTTTTATCATTTTTATTTATTACGTAATAATCAGGATTTCTTTCGAACACAACCCTTTGAGCTGGTACATATTCTTTAAGTCTAAATGCTCCAGATGTTACAAAATCCTTCGGAGGAGTATTTGTAGAAAGGAAACCGTCAAAATACGCTTTTCCTTTTTTAACAGCAGGTTCAAAAATATGCTTAGGAGCAATAGGAGAAGATAACATTCTCAAAAACGGAGCAAAAGGTTCAGGGGTAACAAATTTAACCGTATACTCATCAATTTTTTCTACAGTAGGCAATTTACCGTCAATAACAATAGAATCTCTTATTGATGTATTTCCAAACCCGTCTAAAATTATACTTTGCCAAGTGAATACAACATCATCTGCAGTAATAGGTTTACCATCAGACCATTTTATACCATGTCGTAAATTTACAATATATTCTTTACCATTCACCGTAAAAGATTTCGCTAGTTTCGGGATTGTATCTCCTGTCACAGGATCAGTAGTCACAAGACCATCATACATTATCTCAGACATTTGAGAGGAAATGTTATCTTTTGAATTAAACGGATTAAAAGTCTTTGGTCCCTCTCCAATTGTTGAAGATACAAAAGTTCCACCAAACTTTCCAACAGGTGCCTGTGATTGCAAATAGTCAACACCATCTATAGTAACATTCTTTTCGATAGGATAATTTTCTTCAATAGTATTTGTCTTAGGTCTTAATACTGGCTTTTGACTCTCATCAATATCAGCTCTAATACAAGCCTTACCAAGACCTAAAATAACTAATAAAACTAAGATAACATAAATAACCCGTTTCATAGTTTTAGAATAACATAAATATAAATTTTGTTTATAGCCCGAGTGATGACATTATATTATTTAACAATTAACATCTCAAAAATTAATTTTTCCTTAAGGAAATTAATTTTTTCAAAAATTCGTTATATAAATATAATTGTAAAAATGTTTAGTAGAAGAAAGGGGATTATAATTATGTTAAAACCATTAGGCGACAGAATTGTTATTAAAGTTATCGAAGATACTGAACAAACTTCAGGCGGAATTTTTATTCCGGACAGCGCTAAAGAAAAACCTCAAAAAGGTGAAGTTATTGCAGTAGGTCTTGGTAAACTTAATGAAAAAGGCGAAAGAGAACCTATGGATGTAAAAGTTGGCGACACTGTTCTTTATGCTAAATATGCTGGCACTGATATTAAAATGGACGGTGTAGAATATAAAATTTTATCAATCAAAGATGCATTAGCAATTATTGAATAATTTTTATAGGAGAAATAGAAAATGGCAAAACGTATAGTATTTAATGAAGAAGCAAGAAAATCACTTCTTAAAGGTATAGATGCAGTAGCAGATGCAGTTAAAGTAACATTAGGACCAAAAGGCAGAAACGTTATTTTAGAAAAAAAATACGGTGCTCCTCAAATCGTTAATGACGGTGTTACAATCGCTAAAGAAATTGAACTTAAAGACGGTTTAGAAAACGCAGGGGCTCAATTATTAAAAGAAGTATCATCAAAAACAAATGATGTTGCAGGTGATGGTACAACAACAGCATCTGTATTAGCACAAGCAATTGTAAGAGAAGGGTTAAAAAACTTAACAGCAGGTGCTAATCCAATGTCTATGAAACGCGGTATTGATAAAGCCGTAGAAGTTTCTGTAAAAGAAATTAAAGATATGTCTAGACCTGTTAATACAAAAGAAGAAATCGCTCAAGTAGCAGCAATTTCTGCAGGAAACAACAAAGAAATCGGTGAATTGATTGCTGAAGCAATGGAAAAAGTTGGACACGACGGTGTAATCACTGTTGAAGAAAGCAAATCTTTCGGTACAAACTTAAAAGTTGTAGAAGGTATGCAATTCGACAAAGGTTATCTATCACCTTACTTTGTAACAGATGCTGAAAGAATGGAAGCTGTATTAGATGATGCTTATGTATTCTGCTGCAACAAAAAAATCAACCTTATTTCAGATATGGTTCCATTATTGGAACAAGTTGCACGTGATGGCAAATCTTTATTATTAATCGCAGAAGATGTAGAAGGAGAAGCTCTTGCAACACTTGTTGTAAACACAATGAGAAAAGTTTTAAGAGCTGTAGCTGTTAAAGCTCCTGGATTTGGTGATAGAAGAAAAGCTATGTTAGAAGATATTGCAATTTTAACAGGTGGCGAAATGTTCACTGAAGAATTAGGTATCAAACTTGAAAACGTAACAACTCAAATGCTAGGTAAAGCAAAACGTGTAACAGTAACTAAAGATGAAACAACAATTGTTGTAGGCGATGAAACAAAAGAAGCTGTTCAAGAAAGAGTTCGTCTAATCAGAAAACAAATTGAAAGCTCTGATTCAGAATACGATAAAGAAAAACTTCAAGAACGTGTTGCAAAACTTTCAGGCGGTGTTGCAGTAATCGAAGTTGGTGCAGCTTCTGAAGTTGAATTAAAAGAAAGAAAATTAAGAATTGAAGACGCTCTTAACGCAACAAGAGCAGCTAATGAAGAAGGTATCGTACCTGGTGGTGGTGTTGCTCTAGTAAGAGTTCAACAAAAACTATCAAAACTTATCGATACAACAAGCTTCTCATCAGATGATGAAAAAATCGGCTTCAAAATCTTAACAGCAGCTCTAGATGTACCTCTAAGAGCAATTGCTCACAACGCAGGAGCTAAAGCTGACGTTGTAGTTGACACTGTAACTTCACATGAATCAGCTTATGGTTATGATGCATTGAACGATGAATATGTTGATATGTTCAAATCAGGTATTGTAGACCCTGCAAAAGTTACTAGATCAGCTCTACAAAACGCTGCATCAGTAGGTTCAATGTTATTAACAACTGAAGCTGCTATTGTAGATATCCCAGAAGAAAAACCTGAACCAGCAATGCCAGCAGGAATGGGTGGTATGGGAGGAATGATGTAATTTACATCATTTTCTATAATTTTATACCTGTATACTTTAATAGTATACAGGTATTTTTTATTCTTCTCCTAATTTTCTTAAATCACTTTCTGAAATTTCTTGTCTATTTATTTTGCCTTTATCATAGGTTACAAATTTACCATTTTCCATTGTAACTAATTTTTCACCGATTTGAACAAAAGCACCTTCTCTAATTTTACCTGATTTTAATAAATCAATTTGCGCATTTGTTCTATCTTTTGGAGAAAGAGATCGTATATCTCCAGGTAAATAATCTTTATTATCATCTTGCGTTGACTTAACATTATTATCAGCACTTTGAGCTGGTGTTTCTACTGCATTTTCAGCACCTTCAGGAACAATTTCAGTTCCAACAGTACCATCCATATTGACCATAAATGTTTTACCATCTTTTACAAATACAGGCATTTCACCATATTCAGTGCTAATCTTTGAAAGTCCATAACCGGCTTGAGAAGCATTATTAACATTTTTTGTCTGTATTTCGGTTAACTTTTTATTTGTATAATTTTCTACTTCTTCACCAGTTAAAATATTATTATTATCTGCATTTGCATTATTAATATAATCAATTAATTCTTGTTCTGTAATTTCTTGACTTTGATCTGCATCTAATGTTTTAAATACAAGATCACTCATAGCTCTAAGATTTGCTTTTTCATCATCATTAAGTTTGCGAGCAATAAGGTTTTCTTGATCTGCTAATTGGTAATTAAAATATTCATCAGCATTTATATTACCTGTTTTATCTCCATATTTATTATTAATTAAAGCCATTTGAGATTTAGCGAGTTTTGCAGCATCTTTAATCTCAGCCTGACCATTTGCATCAAAAGCTTTATCAAATTCTTCAGCTAATTTTGTATCATTAGCTCTATAGTCACTCATAAATTGCTTTAATTGGTTAGAATCCATCACTTTTCCATCTTTTTTAATAACTAATTGGGATTCTCCACCAATTGTAACATATTCAGCTTTTAAATCAGCCGGAATTTCTTCATCATCTCCTAATCCAAGCATAGTTTTTACATCAGAATTAAATTTTGTTTCTGTTACATATTTATTTTTACCCATAGTTGAAACAGTAACCAAATTTTCACCTAGAGTAGTTTTACCAGTTTCTGGATCAGTTGTCACTAATTTTCTTACTTTATTTCCATTTTCATCTTCAAAAACGCCAATTTGTTGTTTTTTACCATTAACTTCGCGTTCTAAAATTTTTGTCTCAGCTGGGAAATCTCCTGAGATATATTCGTTTTTCCCAAAAGTTTTTGTAGCAGCAATAGCATCACCTAAAGTTCCATCAGGATTAATTGCTCTACGAACTTTTTGCCCATTGATTTCAACGACTGCAATATTTTGATTTTTACCATCAACAGAACGTTCAATAATTTTTCCATCCAAATCTTCTACAATTTTTTCTGCAGAAAGTGGTTTAGTCAAATTTTGAGGTTCTAATTTTTCATTAGAAAAATCAGGATCCTTTGCTAATGATTGAGGTTTTTTATTTTCAATCGGATCTAAATTTTTTTTAGCTTCATCACTTGCCGGAGTTTTTCCTGTAAGCAATTGAACTATTTTATTCCAAGCACTATCATCTATTTCAACTGTACCTTGTTGAACTACAAAATTATTTTTCCAATTGGATTTTTGATTTATTGAACTTACATCTCTTCCACCAGAAAAAATACTTTGTTGTTTATCATTAGGATTAGAAGCATTATGGGCATCAATTCTACTCTGAGCATTATTAACCTCAGTCATAACATTTTGCCAAGTTGACAAATTAATTTTCTTTAAATCATCTTTAGATAAACCTAGCTTGGTTGCTATCGCTTGGGTCACACCTTGACCTGCACCAATATTAATACTTACCATAAAGCTCCTCTGAATTTTTCTATATATTTTAATAAAAAATTTATGTTAAAGAAAAATTCAAAAAAGCATTATCTTGTTACAAAACTTAATTAAATAAAACACTAGATAAATAACGTTCACCAGTATCTGGTAAAATTGTAACAATTAATTTACCATCATTATCACGCATTTTCGCGAATTCCAATGCTGCATACATTGCTGCTCCTGAAGAAATACCGCATAAAATACCTTCATCTGTTGCTAATTTTCTTGCAGTATCAACAGCATCTATATCACCTACAGGATAAATTACATCTACAACATCTCTATTAAAATTCCTTGGAACAAAATTTGCACCAATACCTTGAATTGCATGAGAACCAGCTGGTTTCCCTGCCAATACTTGAGACCTGAAAGGTTCTATCGCAACAATTTTTATATCAGGATTTTTTTCTTTTAATCTTTTGCCAATACCTGAAATTGTACCACCGGTTCCAACACCGGCAATTACAATATCGACTTTTCCATCTGTATCATTCCAAATTTCTTCAGCTGTAGTTATTTCATGAATTTCAGGATTAGCTGGATTATTAAATTGCATAGGAATAAAAGAATCAGGAATTTGCTCTCTTAATTCCATAGCCTTATCTATAGAACCTTTCATTCCTTTTTCACCATCAGTTAATACAATTTCAGCACCAAATGCTTGCAATAGTTTTCGTCTTTCTATACTCATTGTCTCAGGCATTGTTAAAATCATTTTATAACCTTTTACAGCACATACCATAGCAAGACCAATACCGGTATTTCCGCTTGTAGGTTCTATAATTACGGCGCCAGGAGTTAACAAACCTCTTTTTTCAGCATCTTCAATCATACTCAAAGCAGTTCTATCCTTAATAGATCCAGCCGGATTAAAACTTTCCAACTTTGCAACGACATTGGCACAACCATTTTGGTTTAAACGGTTTATTTTCACTAAAGGTGTATTACCTATTAATCCTAAAACATTTTCAGCTATTTTCATTAAATATCCTCTTTTTTACAATTATAAAAGGGGCGATTAAAAAATCAACCCCTTATATAGATTATATAAAATAAAGATTATCACAATTATTCTTCAACTGGAGGTTCTGGACGAGGTCCTTCTGGTCCAAATTCAGGACGAGGTCCGCCCATATGAGGATGTCCGCCTTTTTTATGATTTTTTTCGAAATTTTTACGACCTTCTTCTTTCATTTTTTTCAATTCTTTTAATTGTTTTTTAGTCAAAATTGCTTCGAAATCTTTCATATTTTGCATACGTAATTCATGTGCTGCACGTTTTAAAGCTCTTATTTCTTTTTGTAATTCTGCAATTTTTTCTTGTTGCATTTCAACAGCCATTCTAGAACGTTTTACAGCTTCTATTTCTTGATGTTTTTCTTTCATCTTTTCCATGATAGGTTTCATTTGTTCATGAGCTTTTTGACGAAGTTCTTTAGCTTGTGCTTTCTGTTCTTCAGTTAATTTCAAACGTTTTTCAAAAGCATCTTGACGTTTTTTGAATTCTGGATTTCTTGGTGGCTTTTTAAATTCTGGAGCTTGTTGAGTAGTAACAGCAGGAGCAGTCGCTGGTGTTGTTACCTTTTGAGCTGTATCTTCAGCATAGCACATTGCAGCTGATGCAAACACTAATACACTTGCCATAATTAAACTTTTTTTCAACATAAATTTTAATCCTTTCTTTTACAATAAATCTTTTAACATAACCGCTAATTCTTTTTTTGCGTTGTACAACCTTGACTTTATAGTCCCTATCGGACATTTTAACTTATATGCGGCTTCTTCATAAGAATAACCGTATATTTCACATAACATTATTGTTTCTTTAAATTTTGGTTTTAGAGAATTTATTGCTTTTAATATTCTCTGTTGCCTTTCGTTGTTTATTAATTTTAACTCCGGTGTTAATTTTTTATCTTTAATTGAAACTAAAACTTCATCATCTGTAGTCATAGTATCTTGATTTTTTTTATGCGCTGATTTCAAATAATCTTTTGAAACGTTTTTTGCAATTGTATTTATCCAACTTTTAAACGATCCTTTCTCAGTGTATTTGTCAGCATTTTTCCAAACCTTCACATACACTTCTTGCTCTAAATCTTCATTTGTTTCTTTTGTAATCAACCTTATAATGTTTCTTACATTACTTTGGTTATTTTTTATAAGTTCTTTAAAATCCATTAACTATTCCACCACTAAAAAACCGTACGAATCAACTGGGAAACCATAATCTTCTGCACTTAATGTCGTACCGTATTTTATAATATCCTGAACATCAGTATTAAAATTAACTATACCTAAAGCAGTTCCACTTAATAAAATACCGAATACTGCACATGCCATTTTTAATTTTAATACATTTTGACGTTTAGTTTTATAATAAGGCTTTACCTCCTTTAATAAATCAGAAACCTTATCCATAATCTCTTGTTCATGCCTGCAATCATCACATGATTCAATATGAGATTTTAATGTCTCCTCATTACCGAAAGTAAATAGTGCCTCATATTTAGTACATTTTTCCGTCATTATTTTGTCCTTTTAAAACTTATTTTATTTTCTATTTTTTATAAAGTTTTTAACCCTTACACTTATATAACGAAATAAAAATAAAAAAGTTCATTTGCTAAAAAAATTTCTTCATAATATTATAACATATGTTACAAACACTAGCAAAAAAATTTTTTCACATGTTTTATGATAGCTGGAAAAAATCATGGCAATAACTGATATAATAAAAAAGACTTGTAAATCACTAGGCGAAAATAATAAACCAACATATGTTGTAATGGCAATTGCAACAGTAAAAGGTATTTGTCGTCCAATGTTTACAATGATGGATAAGACAGAAAATCCTGAAACTAAAAAATATACAGCTCTTAGAGAAGGCTTAACAGAAGCAATCGCAATACCATCATATTGGGCTTGTGGAGAAATTGCAGGCAAATTTGCAAAAAAAGCATTCAATAGTGATCCTGCACTAGCAAACCGTGCAGAAAAAAACTTAATGTTTATTGGAGTATGTACTGCAGCATTATTTGTAATTCCCGCTCTTTGTTCTGTGGCAATAAAACCTATAATGGATAAATTGGGACTTAAATCTCCTAAAGATAAAGCAAATAGCAATCAAAAACAACCTGCTGTAATTGAAAATACACCTCTTACAAATTCAACAGTAATTTCACAACCTGCAGTAAAACTTAATACTTATCCACAAATGAGTACTTTTGTAAATAGACCACAAGTTGGTCTAAGGGTAGGTGGCTTATGATAGGAGCTATTAAAAACGTATTAACAAGTTCACAACTTGCAAGTGTTGCACAAAATACAACTCAATCTGTTGCAGCTGAAACAGTCTTAAAATCAATAGGCAGACCAGGGTTTATTCTTATTGACAAAGATATTGATGCTGACACAAAACAATATGCAGCAGCAAAAGAATTCTTATACCAAGCAACTTGCTTAGGTGTATATATGGCATTAATTGTTCCTGTATTCAAAAAAGGCGGTTTTAAATTTGCTAAAAATGTAATATTCAAAAATACAGAAGGATTCCAACATTTTAAAGATGTTAAAGAATATATGCATTATAGAAAATTAGCAGATAATCCATCTTTAAACAACAGAATTCAAACCCTTGAAAAAGAAAGAATTACAGATAAAATTAAAATAAAAGACAAATATAATGACACCTTACTTGCTGAATTAAACAAAGAAAAGCCTGAAAAATTTGCTTATGTAAAAGGTGCTGTAGAATTAAGTAATATCATTGGATCTGTCCTAGGTTTAGCAATTCTTGCACCACAAGTAAGCCATGCTTTTATTCACCCAGCTCTAAGATTTTTAGGTCTTGAAGAAAAAAAGGCAAAACAAAAAGCACAGCAACCTGCAAAACTTGATACAAAAGCTTAAGCGATTAAATTTTGCAAATAATCAATAGAACGAACCACAATCAGTTCTGCTTTTAGCTTTTTATTTTTTCTTTCTTTTTTAGGTAATTCAACTGGTGTAACAATTCCCCAATTTGAATTTATCGGTTGGAATTTTTCATGACTTTCATCACTTATATATTGAGTCAAAGCTCCCAGCATCGTTTCTTTAGGGAGTTCTAACAATTCTTCATTATTAATCAATCGAGCCATATTAATTCCTGCAAGCATACCTGTTGCAATTGATTCTGTATAACCTTCAGTACCAGTCAATTGACCTGCAAAAAACAAATCTTTTCGTTTTCTTGTCTGTAAAGAAGCATTCAAAATCTTTGGAGAATTAATGAATGTATTTCTATGCATAACTCCATATCTTACAATATTTACATTTTCTAACCCTGGAATTGATTGAAGTAATTCTTTTTGAGCACCCCATTTCAAATTTGTTTGGAATCCCACCAGATTAAATAACGTTTTAGCAGAATTATCCTGTCTTAATTGAACAACTGCATAATTTTCTTGTCCAGTACGCTTATCAACAAGTCCTACAGGTTTCATTGGTCCAAACCTTAAAGTATCAACTCCACGGGAAGCCAAAACTTCAATAGGCAGACAACTTTCAAAAAATTTAGCATTCTTTTCAAATTCTTTTAATTCGATTTTTGGAGCATTAATCAATATATTGTAAAAATTTTCATACTCCTCTTTATTCATAGGACAATTAATATATGATGCCTCTCCTTTATCATATCTGCTTGCCCAAAAAGCTTTATCAAAATTTATACTATCTTTTTCTACAATAGGTGCAATCGCATCAAAAAAATGCAAATGTTCACTTTGAGTAAACTCTTTAATTGAATCAGCTAATTTATCTGAAGTTAAAGGACCTGAAGCCATAATTGTATAACCTTCAGGAATTGATGTAACTTCATCTTTAATAACATTAATATTTTCATCAGCTTCTATTCTTTTAGTAACAGTTTCAGAAAAAAGTTCTCTGTCAATTGCCAAGGCATTACCTGCTGGGACTGAACATTCTCTTGCAATCGTTATCAGCTCTCCGCCAAGAATTTCCATTTCTTTTTTCAATAATCCTGATGCATTTGAGCAATCAGAAGCTCCCAAACTATTTGAACATACAAATTCCGCAAATTTATCTGTCTTATGCGCACCTGTAGATTTTTTAGGTCGCATTTCATATAAATTAACTTTTAATCCTCTTTTTGAAAGCTGTAAAGCAGCTTCAGAACCAGCCAATCCGGCACCAATTACATTTATTTCCATAAGATGAGTTTATACCAGATAAAAAAGAGTGTCAATTTTAATAGACAATTGGGTGATTTTTTATCTATCATTAGAGTTTATTACAAATTTGTAAAATAATTATTATAATTGTAGTAAAAAACTTGCAACTTTTTTTAATATTAAGTATAATAAATACACTTAATACATTTATGACCTTTTGTTAATTTTTTGTAAAAATTCACTAGCAAAAAAGCAATAAGTGTAAAAGATCAGTTTTTAAATACATGTGTAGTTATGAAAATTTAAAGTAGGGATATGGCAGTAAAAGCAATCAATTCAACACTAAATGTTGCAAAACACAATAATCTTAAAGAACAAAATCAACAAAAACATCAACAAACATCTTTCACAGGTAGTTTTAACCCTGTTGTTACATTAATGGATGCTATAGACAAAGGTGGTTTTGCAGCTTCATTTATCGCTCAAGACGGTATCGGAATGGTTGCACCAAGAATTTATGAAGGTTTAAACCGCAACAGAGAAAAAGATGAAAACGGCAAAAAAATTGGGCCTTTAAACTGGGAATTTGCAAGAAGAGAAGGTATCCGAGAAATCTTAAGCGGACCTAGTGCATTCTTAATTCCTATGGGAATAATGGCTATAATAAAGAAAACATCTGGTACTGCCAATAATGTACACGTAAGCCATATTGAAGCTTTAGGACAAAATTTTGCAGATTATGCTGCTAAACATCCTGAACAATTAAAAAATTCTGCAGAATTCAAAAAAGGTTATTACGCTCAAATATTAGAAAATGCACTTGAAAATTCTACAGATGAAACATTTAAAGGAGAACAATTAAAAGAAAAAGCTAAAAACTTTGCAGAAAAACTTGTTGATTCTGAAGAAAAACGAGCAAACAAAGATAAGAAAAACGCGAATAAACTTCAAGCAGAAATTGTTGACGAATATATGAAATTAAGAAAACAATATTCTGCACCATCTGGAAACGAATTAGAAGTATCTCTAAAAGTTTCAGGCAAAGAAAAACCTCTTGGAACTAATATAAGACAATTAGTTCAAAGTTTAACTGATTATTCTGGAGATGCTTTAGAAAAAGTTAATAAACATTTAGAAAAACATGCAAATGGCAGTATTGATGAATACATTAAGAAATTCAACACTAATAGAGCAGGCACAAGAGTTCTTGCTAATTTAGGAATGTGGTCAGCAGTTGTTGGCTTCTATACATTAATTCCTAAATTATATAATTTAGGATTAAAACATGACCCAGGATTAAAAGGTCTTGTAGACGAAGGAGCCGAAAACAACACTGCTGCAAAAACAGAAGATAAAGCAAAAGAAGATAAAAAAGCTGAAACTAAAGATCAAACAAAAGATAAAAATGTAGCTTTCACTGGCGGAATTGCTTCAATGGCTGGGAAAACAGCAATGAAAGAAGGCGGAATCAGCAAAGTGCTGAAAATTTTTGAATTCAACGGAGCATCAATGTCAGTACCAGCAATGCTTACATTATTATTCGGTTTTTGCTTACCTCCAAGATATATAAATGCAAAAAGCGACAAAGAACGTAAAGAAATTTTAGTTCGAGATATTTCAAGTTTCACGGCAATCTTATTTGGAGCAAAAGCATTATCAAGAGGCTTTTCTGACGTATTCGCAAATGCATCAGGTTTCGCTTTAAATATAAAACCTGAAAATCATAACAAAAATTTCTTTAACAAATTGAAAAACTATTTCAC
>CAUDIU010000005.1 GCA_958449715.1 uncultured Clostridium sp.
TTGCGATTGAAGATTTTGTTTTGTTGCATCATCAAATACGTTAACTTTTGATAGAGAATCTGCAAATGATTTTTGAGCATATTCATAAGCTCTTCTTTCATCGTCTGACATATTATAATTTGTGTATATAGTGTTCCCTTTTTTATAAGTATTAGCTTTATCCGAACCATTTATAGTTATTGTTCCGGCTGAGTATGAAGGGTATTTTGAAGATTTTCCCATTTTTGTTCCTTTCCGAACAAAAATTTAATGAATTTTTAAGGCGTTGATATAATATTATACCACGTGTGTTGAAAATCTGTAAAGAAAGTTTTGTTTGAGATATAATTTAGTTATGGAAAATTTAGATAGAATTAATGAATTAATTAAAGAAAAAAAATACGAAGATGCTAAAAAAGAATTGATTGGTATAATCAGTGATGAAGAAAAAGATGTGGAAGCTTTAAAGCTTTTAGGTTTGTGTCATATTAACCTTAATGAATTTAAAGAAGGACAAGCTGTTTTTGAAACAGTTGTGAAATATAAAGATGATGCTACAAGCTGGTTTTATTTAGCAAGTTGCTATGATAATCAAGATGATTTTTTGCATGCAATTTCTGCTTATGAAGAAGTTATTAGAATGAGAAGCAGTTATGTTGATGCATATAAAAATTTAGCTGTTGTTTATGTAAAAAATAAAGAGCCTCAAAAAGCTGTAGATACAGTTGTAAAGGCTTTAGATTACGTAGACGATGATTATACAATTTATTATATTGCAGGTACTGCATATATGGCTTTGAAAAATTTTGATGAAGCTGTTGAATATTTAGAAAAAGCATTAAAATTAAATCCAAATCATTCTCAGTTATATAATAATTTAGGAACATGTTATGTAACTGTTGGTAATCTTGATAAGGCATATGAAAACTTTTTAAAAGCAAGTGAATTAGATTCAAATAATTCAATTACATATTTTAATATTGCGTCAATTTTACAGTTGCAAAACAAGCATAAAGAAGCTTGTGAGTTTTTTAGGAAAGCATATGCAATTGAGGCTCAAGATAATTATTTGGTAGCTCTTGCATTGTCAGAGGTTAAATCTGCTCAATTTGAAGAAGCTATAAAACATTATAAAATGCTTGTTACGCATAATCCTGAAAAAACTAATTTTAAATATAATTTGGCATGTTGTTATGATGCTATCGGAGATTATTCAAGTGCTATCGGAATACTTGCTCATCTTGTGTTGCAAAATCCAAAATCTGTGTCAATGTTGAGAAAGCTTGCAAGTATTTATGTGAAAATTCATCAGTTTGCAAATGCAAAAGCTTTGTATGAAAAAATTCTTATTCAAGGGAATGTTTCTTTTGAAATTTATTATGAATTTGCTCATATTTGCGTAAAAACTGATGACATGGACAAAGCTGAAAAGATTTTGAAAAAAGTAATTGATCTTAATCCTGAATTTGCTCCTGCACATAAAGATTTAGGTGTATTGTATTTGAGTAAAAGATTGTTTGATTACGCCGAAGATGAATTTAATCAGGCTTTAAAATTAGCCCCTGAGAATTTTGACATTCTTTTTGAATATGCAAACTATCTTCATGCAACAACTAATTTTGAAAAAGCTGATGAGTTTTATCAAAAAGCTCTTGAAGCAGATCCTCATAATGCAGACGCTCTTGGTTTTTCAGCGTTAAATAAAATTCATTTAAAAGATTTTGATAAAGCTTATGAGCAAATTGAACATGCATTAGAACACCAAGCAAATAATGGGTTTATGCATTTTATTGCAGGGAAAATAAGATTTATGCAAGAAAAATATGAAGATGCAAAAATGTTTTTTGTAAAATCATATGAATTAGAAAAAACTCATGATTGTGAAAATATGTTAGGTCTATGTTATTTCGAATTAGGTAATTATGAACAGGCTAATAATATTTTCAAACATTTGCTTGAGGAAAATCCGTTGAATGTAAATCTTTTATTGAGCAGTGCAAGATGTTATGAAAAATTGAATGATAAAGATTCTGCACTTGCTACTTTAGATAAAATAGTAGATGCATTCCCTGAATGTGAAGAAGCTCAAGAGATGATTAGAGAAATTTCTTAATTTGTAATTTAATATGCAGACCAAAAAACCAACATTCGATGACTGTTGGTTTTTTGCTTTGAAAAATTTTTAATATCCCTTAAAATCCTAATCAGACTAAATTAAACCTAATACTTTTTTGTACCAAGAGAATGTTTCAATTTCAAGACCGTTGAATGTTGTTTTTAAACATTGATTTTTTAAATAGTTTTCAAATTCATCGTTAAATTTAGATTTAATCCTTTTTTCCTTTGTTGTTTTAGATGCTAACACTGTCATAGACCTACTCCTTTTATTTTGCAATTAGTGACCCCATATATAATTCATGTACAAATTATAACATATGTTGACTTACTTTTCTAGTGGCTGAAATTGTAGCTGAGGGCGAAATTGAATGATATCGCCAAAAAATAACTGTAAATTTTTGTAAATATTTTTAGATGCAGTATCGACATACTAATGGTAATTGTAGTAAAGAAATTTTTCAATTGCCTGATAGTATAATCTTTTAATTTTTGTTTATGCTAATATTTATCTATGATTTTAATTGGTGAAAATATTCATGTTATTTCAAAAATTCTTAGGGAAGCACTAATCAAACGTGATGAAAATTTTGTTTTAGACTTAATTAATGCTCAGAACAAAATGGATTATATTGATTTGAATGTTGGACCTGCAAAATCTGATTTAGTAGAAGTTCTTCCTTGGCTTGCAAAAATTATTCAAGATAATAGTGAATGTGGAATTTCTTTTGATACTACAAATTCAGACGAAATGAAAAAAGGTCTTGAGGCATTTAAGGGAAAAACTTTTATAAATAGTATTTCTTTAGATGATGAACGTATTGAAAAAATTGGCGGATTAGCTGTTGAATATGGTAGTAATCTTATTGCTTTGACACTTTCTAAAGAAAATGGTATTCCTAAAGATGCTGATGGTCGTTTAGAGATTGCATTTAATATTTACGAAAAATGCTTGGAAAAAGGTATTGATAACGAAAAATTATTTTTTGATCCTTTGATATTACCGATTTGTGTTGACCAATCTCAAGGGATTGAGGCTATAAATACTATCAAAATGATTAAAGAAAGTTTTGATCCTCCTGTAAAAACTGTAATTGGTTTATCTAATGTTTCAAATGGTTGCCCTAAGGATTTAAGGCCTTTAATAAACAGAGTATATGCATCATTAGCTTTTGGAGCAGGACTTGATGCTGCAATAATTGATGCAAAAGACGAAGAATTAATAAGAATTTTAAAAATGCTTGATATGAATTCTCCAAAATCTCAATTGGATAAATTGTATGTTAATCTTTCGGATATGATATCAAATTTTGGAGAGCTTGATGATGTTGAATTTGATAAAAATGATTTAGAACAACTAAAAGTTATTAAAACTGCAAGAATATTGTTAAATAACGAAATATATTCTCATAGTTTTACACAAATATAATTTTTTGGTATAATATCAATATAACAAAAAAGATTAGGAGAGTGGCACTATAAATAATAAGTTATTAGTTTCGGCATTATTAGTTTTTATGTTTTCAGGTACTCCTGGATTTTCAATGGTTCCAGAAGCAAATTCTCTATACCAACAGGCATGTTCTGCAGAGTATAAAGAAGATTATGCAACGGCTGTAAGTAAATTACAGCAAGCTTTAAATATTTCTGCAAACGATGTAATGATATACACAAAACTAGCTGGTGTGTATAGCGAGATGGGGGAATATGAAAAAGCTTTGGCAACTTATGCAAAAGTCGCTGAATTAAAGCCGACTGACGGATATATTTATATTAGTATAGGCAGTATTTATGAAAATCAAGGAAAATATCTTGAAGCTTTGAATGCCTATAACAAAGTTATGGAAATGTGCCCTGAATATCTTTATAACTACTTAAATATAGCAAATGTTCAATATCAATTAAGAGATTATAAATCAGCTATAGAAAATTACAATAAATTTTTATCAACATATTCTCAGCACTGGGAAGCAAGAGAAAATCTTGCAGCATCTTATATCAGTGACGGTAGCTATGAGAATGCTGTAAATGAATATGAAAATTTATACATGAGAAATCCGTCAGGATTTAATGATTTTTCTAATTACGGACTTGCATTATATGAAGTTAAAAATTATCAAAAAGCATCTGAATTTTTAGAAAAAGCTGTTGATGCTGATCCTGAAAATACATCAGCTCATATTAATTTGGCTATGTCATATCAAGAATTAGGGAAAAATGATTTGGCTTTAAAACAATATGATGTTGTATTCAGACAACAGCCGTCTTTGCATTCTATCAGATTTGACTATGGTAATCTTTTGGCTGATATGGGACAAGATGAAGCTGCTATTGAGAATTATAAAATTTATATAGCAAATTATCCAAATGATCCTAGAGCTTACCAAAATATCGGTGTTGTCTATAAAAGACTTAATAAATTAGATGATACAATTGCAAATTATGAAAAAGCTCTTGAATTGCAAAAGGATAAAAAAGATGTTGATTTAGAAGCTGATTTAGCTGAATGTTATCATTTGAAAAAAGATTATCCAAATGCTTTAAAATATTATGATGCAGTTCTTTTAGTAAAAAAAGATGATTATAATATAAAATATAATAAGGCATTAGTATTGCATGCAATGAAAAATTACAATGAAGCAATACCTATTTATACAGAACTTTTGACAACAAAAGATGATGCAAATATTCAAAAAAATCTCACATCTGCTCTTGTTGCACTAGGTGATGAATACTTGCAGGCACATAATTATTCTTTAGCAACTGAAACTTTTGAAAGAGCTATTGAAAGAGGTACTAAAGACAGTTATGCATATTATGGACTAGCAAAATCATACAGGGCTTGTGGAATTAACGATAAGGCTTCAGAATATTATGAAAAAGCAATTTCAATGTCGCCTGAAAAAATTCAGTACAGTAATGAATATGCTGAATTTATCTCAATGACACATAAAGCTTCTGATGTGAAAACTGTACCTGCTCAAAATTCTGAAGCAGTTAAGAATACAAGTGACATTAAGCAAATATCATTATCAATGGATAATGCAAAAGCCGGTGAAGTGGCAGATAGTGAACAAAATAAGAACTTAATTGCAATTGGAGACTCAAATTATAAAAAGAAAAATTATGATGTAGCAATTCATAATTACCAAGATGCATTGAAAATTAATCCATCTGATGATGTGACTTTACTAAAAATAGGTAATATTTATAAATTGAAAAATGATAATAAAAATGCACTTAATTTTTATAAAAAATCTATTATAGTAAATCCAAACTATGCTGATGGTTGGTTTAATTTAGGATTAGTTTACGCAAATGAAAAAAATAATAACAAAGCAAAAGAATGTTTCCACCGAGTAACAACTCTAAATCCAAATTACAGCTATGCGTATTATGCTTTAGGACTTGCTTATGAACAGGATAATAATAAAAAAGAAGCATTGAATAATTATAAAATCTTCTTAACTCAAACTAAGGATGAAGATTTAGCTAATGTTGTTCAACAAAAAATTAAAAATCTGGAAAAATGAAAAAATTAATATTATCTTGTATAACTTTATTTTTAATATTTTTTACAACTGCCTGTGTAAAGGATAGAGCTTCTATTCTTTTTAACAAATATCCGATTACAGAAAAAAATATTTATGATTCTTCAACGGTTTTTCAAAGAGGTTCAAGAATTTATTATTTAATTCTTATGCCTAAAAAAGTTGAATCAAGATATCTTTATATTCAAATTGTAAAAAAAGATAATAAATATGGTCAATTTGGATATAATTTAATACAAACAAGAAATATTCGTTTAAAAGATGAAGAAGTTAACTACTTTACAGATTATTTTGTCTTGAATGAAGATGGATATTATTTTATGCGTGTGTATTCAAAAGACAATCCGCATAAGATTTTTGCATCTGCAGAATTCTATGTTGCAAAATAAATTTATCAATTCTATTTAGCACAATTTCTTATATATCCGTATTGTTGTTTTGTAGACAATCCTTGTATTTGTGTGATTTCCTTTGATACCCAAATTGTATTATTCGAAAATCTGCAAGCACATTTAAAATCATTATTTGGGTAAAAAAAGCAAGATGAATTTGCTTGTCGAGGACTTGTTGGCTTAAATACTGTATTTAGATTTTTTACAATAACATAATCTACAGCAAAAGCTCTAAGTGTAACAATACTTGATAAGATTAATGATAAAAGAATTATTGTAGCTTTATTCATTATTATTGCTTTCATCTAACAGGCTTGTTTGAGCAATATTATTTTGAGCTTCTTCAGCGTCCATAGCTGCTACATCTTTTTTAACCTGTTCATCTTCATCAGGATTTAAGATCTTGTTAACAGATACAACTGTATCATTTTCTGTTAAGTTTTGAGCTCTTACGCCTGTTGCTGGACGTCCCTGACGAGAAATTGATCCGGCATTCAATCTTGTAACAACACCGTTTGCAGTTACCATCATAATATCATCAGATTCTTTTACAATAGTCAATGCAACAAGTTTTGATGAAGTTGATTTGAATTTAGTTGCAATAAGACCTATTCCGCCTCTGTTTTGACTTCTGAATTCTGATAATTTTGTACGTTTACCAAAACCGTCTGATGTAACTACAAGCAAATCCGCATCGTAATCGCGAGGAACGATATCGCAACCTACGATTTCATCGCCTGAACGTAATTTCATAGAAGTAACACCTCTTGCACTTCTACCTAGCGGTCTTAAATCTTCGATTGGGAAGCGAATAGCCATACCGCAAGATGTACCGATAATGATTTCATCTCTTGCTGTTGCTAATTTTACCCAATTTAATTCATCATTTTCTTCTAGTCCGATAGCGATAATACCGTTTCTTCTAATGTTTACAAAGTTATCTAATTCGATACGTTTGATATAACCTTTTTTAGTAAGCATTATCAAGTTCAATTCATGAGAGAATTGACTTACTGGTACAACTGCTGTAATTCTTTCATCCTGGTCAATTGGAAGAACGTTTACGATAGGTAAGCCTTTTGCTTGACGTCCGCCTTCTGGGAAGTCATAGACATTCAAGCTGTAAACTGTTCCTTTAGATGAGAAGAATAATACTTTATCATGCATCATTGCGGTGAAGAAATGTTGAATGTCATCATCTTCTTTTGTTTTAATACCTGATTTGCCGCGAGTTGCACGATTTTGTCTTTCAAATGTATCTAAAGAAATACGTTTCAAATATCCTTGGTGAGTAATAAATACTGCCATAGGAGTATTTGGAGTTAAATCTTCGATTGTAACTTCACCTTGTTCAGGTAAGATTTGAGTTTTTCTATCATCGCCGTATTTTTCTTTATCTTCTAAAAGTTCACCTTTGATAATATTAAGAATTTTTTGGCGGCTTGCAAGAATATCTTCATATTCAGCAATTTTCTTAACTAATTCATCATATTCAGCTTTAACTTTGTCTTGTTCCAATCCTGTCAATCTTCTTAATTGCATTTCTAAAATTGCGTTAGATTGATCAACGTCAAGACCAAATCTGCTCATCAAACCTACTCTAGCATCATCGGTTGTTTTTGATTTTTTGATAAGTTCAATTACTTCATCAATAGAACCTAGTGCAATAATCAAACCTGCCAAAATGTGAGCTCTGATTTTAGCTTTTTTCAAGAAGAAAATAGTTCTTCTTGTAACGATTTCAACTCTGTGTTCTACGAATTCTGATAATACTTCGTATAAATTCATCAATCTAGGTTGTTTGCCGCATAATGCAAGCATATTAACCCCGAAAGTTGTAGCAAGTTGAGTATATTTGAATAAATTATTTTTAACAACATCAGGTTTAGCGTCACGTTTAAGTTCAATTACGATACGCATACCTTCTCTGTCAGATTCATCACGAATATCTGAAATACCTGTAATTCTTTGATCTTTAACAAGTTCTGCTATTTTCTCGATTAAAACAGCTTTGTTTACCTGATAAGGAATTTCTGTAACAACAATAGCAGTTCTAGCTTGACGTCCGCCGCCGCCTGCAATTTCTTCAAAGTTTGCAACGGCTTGCATTTTGATAGAGCCTCTGCCTGTTTCATAAGCCTGTTTGATGTCGCTTAAACCTATAATTGTTGCAGCTGTTGGAAAATCAGGACCTTTTACATATTCCATAAGTTCAGATACGGTAATGTTAGGGTTATCAATCAAAGCGATTGTTCCGTCAACGATTTCAGAAAGGTTATGAGGCGGAATATTTGTCGCCATACCAACTGCAATACCTGAACAGCCGTTTAATAAAAGCATTGGAAGTCTAACAGGTAATACAGAAGGTTCTTGTAATGAACCGTCGAAGTTAGGTTCAAATTCAACTGTTTCACAATCAATATCCGCAAGCATTGATTGCGTAATTTTATGCATTCTAGCCTCTGTATAACGCATTGCAGCTGCACCGTCACCGTCAACTGAACCGAAGTTACCATGACCGTCTACAGTTAGGTAACGAGTAGAGAAATCTTGAGCCATACGAACTAATGCTTCGTATACAGCAGTATCGCCGTGAGGGTGGTATTTACCTAAAACTTCACCAACAATACGTGCACATTTCTTAAATGGTTTGTCAGGAGTCATTCCAAGTTCGTTCATTGCATATAAAATACGTCTGTGAACAGGTTTTAGACCGTCACGAACATCCGGTAATGCACGACCTACGATTACACTCATTGCATAATCGATATATGAACGTTTCATTTCTTCTCTAATATTTACAGGAACAATTTTTCCATCCGCGAACATATTTTGTTGGTTACTCATTATTTCTCCCTCAAATCAATTTTATATATAGTGATATTGTATCACAAATATAATCTGTGTGCGAATTTAAAATTATTCTTTACATAGAGTAACTATTTAAGTTCTAATCAACTTTATATTTTAGAGCTTCTTTTGTTACAAGTTCCATGTATTTTTTGTTATTTTTTTCAGCAAAATCTATAGCTTTTTTTCGAGCTTCTTCTTGTCCGCCAAGTTCTGATGAGTAAAATCGTTTTGCATAAGAAAATCTGTCGAGTCCTTTTCCTTTTGATGTTTGGTAGACTGCTGTGTTGTATTCGTAGTATTCTTTATTTTCAGGGAAAGTTAAATAGCCGACAATTGAAGCATCTGGATATACTAAAACTGATGCTCCTTTTGTTTTTTCTTGAATTTCATGAGCATATTGTGCGGCAGCATCTGTCGGGTTTGTTAAATCAGGAAAATTTGTGATTTGGATTTTGGTGTGCCAATTCCCGATATTTTCATCTTTTAATAGGTAGTCATAATTTTTTGTTTCACTGTCAGGGTTTGACAGGTAGTATGTCTCTTTATCAAATTTAATTTTATTTTCCATAGCGTAAGATATTCCTTGAGTTAAAAGCAGTAAGTTAAACAAAATAAAAAAAGTTTTAAATTTATTTTTCATAAAAAATCCTCATTACAAAAATAATTATCTTTTTATATAAATAAAAATCTATTCCCCACTTTGTTAATATCTAAATTTTGATATATAATAATTTTAATAAGATATTTAAGTTTTTATAAAAAAGGGAGCTAGTGTAAGTTAGGATAAAATAAATTTTTATCGGAAAGGTTATAACAATGCCGTTTGAATTTGAACCGCAAAAGATTAAAGATGTAATTTTAGTTAAGCCAAAAGTTTTTGGTGATAATCGTGGATTTTTTATGGAAAGTTATAAAAAATCTGATTTTTATGCAAATGGGATAGAGGTAGAATTCAATCAGGATAATCATTCCAAATCAACAGCCCATGTTTTAAGAGGTTTGCATTATCAAGCGAAACCTTATGGTCAGGCAAAACTTGTAAGATGTGGTCGCGGTAGGATTTATGATGTTGCAGTAGATATAAGACCTGAATCAGAAACTTTTGGTCAGTATGTAAAAGTTGAATTGTCAGAAGAAAACAAGCATATGTTATTTATCCCTGAAGGATTTGCACATGGCTTTGTTGTGTTATCTGATGAAGCAGAGCTTTTATACAAAGCAAGCGGAGAATATGCTCCTCAAGCTGACAGAGGTGTTTTGTGGTGCGACAAAGATATAAATATTGATTGGGAGATAGATTTTGACCCTATTTTGTCTGAAAAAGACAAAGTTCAACCATTATTAAAAGATATAAATAAAAAGGAGTTAATATAATATGAGAATTCTTGTAACTGGTGGTGCCGGTTTTATTGGTAGTTGTTTTGTAAGACATATGTTAAAAAATCATCCTGATTATAAAATTATAAATCTTGATGCTTTAACATATGCCGGCAATATTGAAAATCTTGATGATGTAAAAGATAATCCTAATTATACATTTGTTCATGGAAATATTTGTGATAAAAAACTTGTACCAGAATTAGTAGAACAAGTTGATGCGGTTGTAAATTTTGCAGCAGAATCTCATGTGGATCGTTCAATTACAGGTCCTGAAATTTTTATTGAAACTAACGTTAAAGGTACATTAAATTTATTACAAGCTGCACGTCAATTTAAGACTCAAAGATATTTACAGGTATCTACAGATGAGGTGTACGGAACTTTAGGTAAAACAGGTTATTTCACAGAAACTACACCACTTGCTCCTAACAGCCCTTATTCAGCTTCAAAAGCTTCTGCTGATATGCTTGTAAGAGCTTATCATGAAACTTATAATATGCCGGTGTTGACAACAAGATGTTCTAATAATTATGGACCTTATCAGTATCCGGAAAAACTTATTCCTTTCTTTATTTCTCAACTTTTGAAAGGCGAAAAAGTTCCTGTGTATGGTGACGGTATGAATGTTCGTGACTGGTTATATGTATATGATCATTGTGCTGCAATTGATACAGTATTGCATAAAGGTAGAGTTGGTGAAGTTTATAACATTGGCGGACACAATGAAAAAACTAACATGGAGATTACTCATCTTATCTTAGATGCTATGGGCAAAGATGAATCTTCAATTAAATATGTAGAAGACAGATTAGGTCATGATAAACGTTACGCAATTTGTAATGATAAAATTCAGTCAGAACTTGGCTGGAAGCCTTCATTAACTTTTGAGGAAGGCATTAAAATTACTATTGATTGGTATTTGAAAAATCAAGATTGGATTAAAAGTATAGAAGCTAAAAAGGAATTAGTATAATGAAAGTATTGGTAACAGGCGCAAAAGGTATGTTAGGGCAGGATTTATCTCCGATATTTGAAGATGCTGGGGCTTTTGTAATAGAGACTGATGTAGATACATTAGATATTACAAATGCAGAGCAAGTAAAGCAGGTATTAACTGATATTAGACCGGATTTAGTTGTTCACTGCGCAGCTTATACAAATGTTGATAAGGCTGAAGAAGATTTGAAAACTGCTGAGCTAATTAATGTAACTGGAACTGAAAATATTGCAGAGGCTTGCGGAAAACTAGGAATTACTCTTGTATATATTTCAACAGATTATGTATTTGATGGGACAAAAAATGAACCTTACAAACCAGATGATAGACCAAATCCGATAAATAACTACGGTACTACAAAATACGAGGGTGAAGAAGCTGTAAGAAGTCTTTGTGAAAAATATTATATTGCTCGCACTTCTTGGCTTTACGGACACCATGGTAAGAATTTTGTTGAAACAATGATAGGTCTTGCCGACAGAGAAGAAGTTAATGTCGTTGACGATCAAATGGGTTGTCCTACTTGGACTGTTGAATTGGCAAACGGTATTTTGAAACTTCTTTCAAAACCTTATGGAACTTACCATGTATGCGGTTCAGGCTCGACTACTTGGTATGGTTTTGCAAAAGAAATTTTTGCTCAAGCAGGTCTGGCAGTTAATTTGAAACCTTGTACGACTGATAAATTCCCGCGTCCAGCTAAACGTCCTGCATATAGCGTTATGGATAATGATAAAATTTGCAGAAATTGGCAAGCCGCACTGAAAGATTATATCGAATTAAGAAATATATAGAATTAGTCTGATATTTAAAGACTGATATTGAAAATCTTTTAAATTTTAAGTAGAATACTTAAAAAACGAGGTATTTATGAAAGGTATTGTATTAGCAGGCGGTGCAGGCACAAGATTACATCCAAGTACAATTGCTGTATCAAAACAGTTATTGCCGATTTATGACAAACCGATGATTTATCATCCGATTTCGGTTTTAATGCTTGCAGGCATTAGAGAAATTCTTATTATATCTACACCTGTTGATTTGCCTAATTTTAAAAGACTTTTAGGTGACGGAAGTCAGTTTGGAGTCAAATTTTCATACAAAGAACAGCCCTCACCCGATGGACTTGCTCAAGCTTTTATTCTTGGAGAAGAATTTATCGGAGATGATTGTGCAGCTTTGATTTTGGGCGATAATATCTTTTATGGCGGTGGATTTTCTGGAAAATTAAAAAGGGTTGTATCTGACGTTACGAATAAAGGTGGTGCAACTGTATTTGGTTATCCTGTGAAAGATCCTCAAAGATTTGGAGTTGTTGAATTTGATAGAGATGGAAAAGTTATATCTATTGAAGAAAAGCCACAAAATCCAAAGTCTCATTATGCTGTGACTGGGCTTTATTTTTACGATAACAAAGTTGTAGAGTATGCAAAAAAATTATCCCCTTCTGCTCGTGGCGAATTAGAAATTACTGATTTGAATAAGCTTTATTTTCAAAATGGTAATTTGAATGTGGAATTATTGGGACGTGGTTTTGCATGGCTTGATACAGGTACTCATCATTCACTTTTGCAAGCAAGCCAATTTGTTCAAACCGTTGAAGAAAATCAAGGTATAAAGATTGCGTGTCTTGAAGAAGTTGCATATAGAATGGGTTTTGTGACAAAAGAAGACTTGCAAAAAACAATAGAAAAATATAATAACAATGAGTATTTTAATTATGTAAGAAATATGCTTAATAAGTTGTAAGTTTTTTAATTTTCACATATAATTGCATTATAGTCTTAGGGTAATGTGTAAGGTGATAGTGAGATTATGTATTACCGCTAATTTGGAAGACTTCACTAGAGCATGCTGGGGAGGGTAAAATGAATTTAGAACATATAAAAAAAGTTGATCCGTTAGTTGCAGAACAGATAGAAAAAGAATTTGAAAGACAACAAAACACTATTGAGTTAATTGCAAGTGAAAATATTACATCAGAAGCTGTAATGGAAGCTTGCGGTAGTGTTTTGACAAATAAATACGCAGAGGGTAAACCTCATAAACGTTTTTATAACGGTTGTGATAATGTCGATGTGATAGAAGAAACAGCTCAAAAAAGAGCATGCGAACTTTTCCATATGGATCACGCAAATGTTCAACCTCACAGTGGTGCCCAAGCAAATATGGCTGTATTTATGGCTGTATTAAAACCTGGTGATAAAGTATTAGGAATGGATTTGTCAAACGGTGGTCACTTATCTCATGGATCTCCTGTTAATTTCTCAGGTCTTTATTTTGATGTAAAGAGCTATGGAGTAGATGAGAACGGTAACATTGATTATGATAATGTTCGACAAATGGCACATGAACATAAGCCTAAGTTAATTATTTGCGGTGCAAGTAATTATTCAAAAATTATAGATTTCAAAAAGTTTAGAGAAATTGCAGATGAGGTTGGCGCATATTTACTAGCTGATATTGCTCATATTGCAGGTTTGGTTGCAGCAGGACTTCATCCGTCACCTGCAGGTTATGCTCATTTTGTAACAACAACTACTCATAAATCATTGAGAGGTCCAAGAGGCGGAATTACTATGTGTGACGAAGAATTCGCACAAATTATTGATAAAGCAGTATTTCCAGGATTACAAGGCGGACCTTTAGAACATATTATTGCTGGTAAGGCTGTTGCTTTATTAGAGGCTTCTAAACCTGAATTTAAAACTTATGCAGAACAGATTTTGAAAAATGCTAAAGCTCTAGCACAAGGTCTTATGGATGAAGGTATGGACATTGTAGGCGGTATGACTGAAAACCACTTGATGACTTTGGATTTGAGAAAGACCGGTAAAACAGGAAAAGACATGGCAAATGTCTTAGAACGAGTTGGAATTACTGCAAATAAAAATACAGTACCTAATGACCCTCAAAGTCCTTTTGTTACAAGTGGAATTAGATTAGGAGTTCCTGCTGTTACAACAAGAGGGTTCAAAGAAGAAGATATGATTGAAGTTGCAAAAATTATTGCATCTGCAATATTTTCGTCAGATAATGAATTGGGCTTACAAAATTTAAGAGAACGTTCTTTAAAACTTTGTAAGAAATATCCAATATACAAATAAATTAAAAGGGATAATTTATGTTAATCAAATTAACACATGCACATGTAATCGGAACAGTAATAGCTTATTTAATCGGAGTATGTTTAGTGCCTTTGGTAATAAGTTTTTCTAAAAAAGAAGGACTTGTAGATGTTCCAAATGAAAGAAAAATCCATACAAAACCGATATCGCGTATAGGTGGTGTTGCAATTTGGGCAAGTACAATGTTGACGTTTTTATGTCTTGTGTTTATGAGTTATTACCCTTATGGAAGTTTGCTTTCAGGAATTTTGCTAGGCGGTTCTTTAATGTTTTTATTAGGACTTGTTGATGATATTTACAACCTTGATGCAAAATTCAAATTATTCTTGCAAATTTCTATAGCTACATTAGTTTATTTATTAGGCGTACAAATTAATAATGTACCGTTTATCGGACATTTAGGAATATTTTCATATCCTATAACTTTGTTATGGATTGTTGGTATTTCTAATGCTTTGAATTTTATTGATGGGGTAGATGGATTAGCTGGTTCTGTTGTTACTGTAAATGCTGTAACTTTAGCTATTATTGCAGTTGCAATGACTCCTCCAAGCCCTATAAGTGCTTTAATTGGTTTTATTTTAGCAGGTTCTATGTTAGCGTTTTTAACATATAATTTTAACCCTGCAAAAATCTTTATGGGTGACAGTGGTGCATTATTTTCAGGCTTTCTACTTGCTACAATTTCAATTACTGGAGTAATGAAAGCAGCTACTCTTGCGATATTATTACCTTTCTTAGTATTAGCTGTACCTATTATGGATATTACTTTTTCTTCTTTAAGAAGAATTGCAAAAGGGAAGTCTCCATTTGTAGCTGATGCTGAGCATATTCACCACAAATTATTACATGCAGGTTTTTCTCAAAAGAAAACAGTAATGATTTTGACATCAGTTGCAATTATAGCAGGTGCTTTGGCATCATTGTTTATGGGGTCTGCAACTATAAAACATTATTTTATTTATATAATAGCCATAGTTATTGTTATGTTGTTACTTAACTTTATTAAAGCCTTGACAAAAAAATAATTATGTGTTATTATCCCATGTGGATTTAATTACTCAGTTTTGAGCGATGTCGTTTTCACGGGATAAGAGTTCAAAATATTTAAGTGTAAATCTGCCATATATGTATTCTGAAAGTTGAATTTTTTAATTCAACAGCAAAAGGAATACTTGTTACGTGTATTAGTTAAGTAAAGGTTTATTAGCTATGACAGTAAGTGCAGTAGGATCACATGATAATTCAAAATTGAATACGATTGTTAAATCAACAGCAGTAGGAATGGTGGGCGGATATGCTCTAAAATATTTGTATCCGGTACAAAAACAAGAAGATAATATCAGCCGTCGTTCAATGTTAAATTACTGCCGTAAAGTTACAAATAGAGCTAAAGCTGATGATTTTAGAGGTAATGGTACAAAATCAAAAGCTCAAGATGTATTTATCAAAATGATAGATTCTAATGATAAAGATGCTTTTACAAGTAAAAGTATTGCTAAAAAAATTACAGCTCTTGGTGGCGAAGAATCATTAGCAGGTAAAGAATTTAGAGGTATTATTAGAGCAGTTAATGAAACATCTAAAAATTTAACAAGACGTTTTATGACTGCATACCATGTAATGCTAAAAATTAAAAGACCGGCAATCCCATTTTTAGTTGCGGGTGCTGGTGTTGGTTTCTTAACAGGTTTTGCACACAATGTCATGAAAACTGACTTTGATGCATAAATTTTATATTTTTTCACCAAAAAAATATAGGCTGAATTTTTATAATTCAGCCATTTTTTTGTGCTACGCACGTAGAGATTTCTATTTTATAAGGATTTTATAACATCTTATGTTCTTAAATTATTTCTCCTTGTAAGTACCATGTTTTTGCACCAGTAATTTTTACGTTTACAAATTCTCCTGTCAAATCTTTATCGCAAGTGATATGAACAGTTTTGAAGTTTCTTGTTTTACCAGTATTTATTTTTTTGCCTTTGTGTTCATAAAAACTTTCAACTAAGACTTCCATTTCTCTGCCTACGTATTTAAGATTCGATTTAAGACAGTTTTCTTGAATTTTTTTGTTTAAACGTTGAAATCTTTCATCTTTGACATCTTCAGGTATAAATTTATCTGTCCATTTTGCTGCAACTGTTTTTTCTCTTGGGGAATATGCTGCTACGTTGCAATAATCAAGTTCAAATTCATCTATTGCAGTAAGAGTTTCTTCAAATTGTTCTTCTGTTTCTCCTGGGAATCCTGCAATGAAGTCGCTTGTGATTGTAACATCAGGTACCATTTTGCGAACTTTTTCAACAATTTTTGCATAAGTTTCTCTGTCATATCTTCTGTTCATTGCTTTGAGTACAGGAGAACTTCCTGATTGCATTGGAATATGAAAATATTCACATACTTTATCTAATTCTACGGCTGTTTCAATAAGTTCGTCTGTAATATCTGTCGGATAAGATGTTACAAAGCGAATTCTAAATTTCCCTTCGATTTTATTTAAATCTCTTAAAAGGTTTGCAAGTCTGTAATTTGCAAGGTCTTCTCTTTCTTGTTGTTTTGTTGGGAAATCTTTGCCATAGCTGTCAACGTTTTGACCTAATAATGTAATTTCTTTAAAACCTGCATTAAGAGCGTCTTTTACTTCTTTAATAATGGTTTCCGGAAGTCTTGAACGTTCTCTGCCTCTTGTGTAAGGTACGATACAGTATGTGCAGAAATTGTTACAGCCTTCTGTTATGTTAATCCACGCATTTGTTGATTTTACACGATTGATTGGGAAGCCTTCTTCATTTATTGTTGGCATGTTTGTTTCTTCACACGCACAAACTTTTTCTCCTTCATTAATTCTTTTGATAATGTCTGGTAATGAATAAATTTGGTGAGTACCAAGTACAAAATCAACATATGGTGCTCTTGAAAAAACTTTTCTGCCTTTTTGTTGAGCAACGCATCCGCAGATACCAATTTTCAAATCGGGTCTGTCTTGTTTCCATTTTCCCCATACACCTAATTGGCTGAATGCTTTATCTTCACTCAATTGTCTGATTGAACATGTATTTACCATTACCAAATCAGCATCTTGTGGTTCTTTTGTTTCTTCATAGTCAAAATGAGATAGTATACCAAGCATTCTTTCGGTATCTGATTTATTCATTTGACATCCCATTGTTTCTATATAAACTTTTTTCATTTTTAATTCCTGCTATTTATACCTTTACTGTTAAAATTATAATACAAAAATACTTAATATACTTGACTTTTGCCATATAAAATATTATGTTGAAAATATACGGTTGAAAGGTGTTTATTATATGGGATTAAGCAGAAAAAATGTGTTAATGCTGCTTCATGAACGTACGGAAAAGTACGCTGATAAAGTTGCATTAGGTATGAAGACTCAATACGGCTGGAAGGAATTTACTTATCGCGGGGTTGGACTTTTATCAAGGAAGTTAGCGCATTATTTAATGACTGAGTTAAAAGTAAAAAAGGGTGACAGACTTGCGATATTGTCAGAGTCTAAACCTGAATATGGTGCTTGTGTTTTTGCATCGGTAATTTCAGGAATGATTACTGTGCCTTTAGATGTTAAGCTCCCAAAATATGAGTTAAAGTCAATTTTGACGGATTGTGAGCCTAGTGTAATTCTTGTTTCTAAGGCTCATTTAGAGATGGCAAAATTTTTAAAAGAAGAAATTTCATCACTTAAAGAAATTCTATTAGTTGATGAGCCATCTTATAATATTGATACTAAAAGTATTTATCAATTAGCGGATAATTATGATTACAAATGGAGTTTTAGAAGCTCTAAATCGACGGCATTTATAATTTATACATCAGGGACAACAGGAGCCCCAAAAGGTGTTGAAATTTCTTTTGAAAATATGTTGGCACAGTTAGATGATTTAAAATATGCACTTGATAAAATTTTGCCATATGAACATGTAAATATTTTATCAATTTTACCTATGAATCATCTTTTCGAAATGACTGTCGGGTTTTCAACTTTTTTAAATTTTGGTTTTTCAGTTTATTACACTCCGAGTCTAAAACCTAAAGATGTTTTAAGTATTATGCGAGAAAAACAGGTTGAATTCATGATTGTTGTTCCTGCATTTTTGAAACTTTTGAAAATGGGAATAGAATCAGAATTAAATAATGCTCCGAAATATGTAAAAATTGGTTTTGAATTGTTGTTTAAACTTGCCAAATTTGTACCGTCTTACAGATTAAAAAAATTGATGTTTAAGAAAATTCATGAAAAATTTGGCGGACATTTTTCAGGTTGTATATCAGGAGGTGCACCGTTAGATATTTCTGTCGGAGAATTTTTTGAAAGAATAGGTATAAAAGTTTATCAAGGTTATGGTTTATCTGAAGCAAGCCCTGTTGTATCAGTAAATGTTGATAGGCGAGGAGATATTGCATCTGTAGGCAGACCTTTGAAGAGTTTGGAAGCAAAAATTGATGAAGAAACAAATGAATTGATGTTAAAAGGCCCATCTGTAATGAAGGGTTATCATAACCAGCCTGAAATGACATCAGAAGTTATAGACGAAAATGGCTGGCTGCATACAGGTGATATTGCAAAAATCAGTAAGGAAGGACATATTTATATTACAGGCAGAATTAAAAATATGATTGTATTGTCTGGTGGTAAAAAAGTATTTCCTGAGGAAGTGGAAGCAGTGTTAGAAAAAAGTCCTTATTTTTCTGAGGTCTGCGTACTGGGGACTTCAAGAACTTTTGGGGTAAAAGACGGTACAGAGGAAATTACGGCTGTAATTGTTCCTGATTCTGATATTTGTGAAAAATATGAATGGGATACAGTTGATAAACTTATTAAAAATGAAGTTAAAAAATTATCTTTGCGGTTGACAGCGTATAAACGTCCGATTAATATAATAGTAAGAAAAGATCCTCTGCCGAGGACTACTACAAGAAAAGTTAAACGTAAAGAAGTAAAAGAATTTGTAAACGCCTAATTTGGAGATATCATGAAACAAAAATTATTGTTAATTCTAGGATTACTTGTTATTTTTACAGCAGTTCCAGTTAAATCTGAAGATGATGTGGAAGCGCTTGATAACACAACTCCTTTGCCTGTTGAAGAAGTTAAGCTTCCGGAAAAATCTCCAGAAGTAGTCAAGCCTCTTGTATTGCCGCCAAAATGGACTGATTTTTGTGAAACAGGTTATGAAAATGCTGTCTATACAAGTCGTGATGATATTTTTAATGTGTTTACATTTGTCAAAGCTGAACGTGTTAAAAAGAATTATTGGGCAGAAAGAAGAGCTAGTTTTGAAAGTTATTTAAAAAGCTGTAATGCTTTGGCTGATGATGCTTCAAAGTCTGCTTGTTATTCTGAATTGAGAAAATCAGAAGAACAAAAAAATGACTTGTATAAGTTGAAAAGAAAACAACTTCTTTATGAAAATAATATTGAATTAAACAGAAGATAATTTAATTAACAATATTCAGTGATTTTATCGATTTCCTTGACTGCAAGTTCAAGGATTTCGTATATATTGCCAATTTGACTATTCTCACTCATCTCACATTCTGCATAAACTTTCAATACCTGCAAATAACTGTTTAGTTTTGTTGCATGCTCGGATATGATATTTAATTGCTCTTTACTTTTATCTATCATGTTATAACATAATTATAACAGTATAATAACAAAAAAGTCAACAAGTTATAATATTATTATAATATTGTTATTATCTGGAGAAAATATGGTTAGACGAAATTTAACCCCAATAGGTAATAGTTACGGTGTAATAATCCCGAAACTTTATCTTGAGGAAATGGGAATTAATCCTGTATTACACGATGTGGATATTGAGGTAAAAGATAAGGTGCTTATTGTTAAAAAATTGGATAAGCAAAAAGAAAATTAAAAAAAGAGGTGATTTATAATCACCTCTTTTTAAGATTATGACATCAATTAGTTATGAAAAATATCTTTTCAAAAGACCGTCAAAACCTTTACCATGACGAGCTTCGTCTTTAGCCATTTCATGAACTGTATCATGAATTGCATCATAGCCTAATTGTTTAGCACGAGCAGCGATAGCTAATTTACCTTCGCAAGCACCGTGTTCAGCTTCTGCACGTAATTCAAGGTTTTTCTTTGTAGAATCTGTAACTACTTCGCCTAATAATTCAGCGAATTTTGCAGCGTGTTCAGCTTCTTCAAAAGCGTATCTTTTGTAAGCTTCTGCAACTTCAGGATAGCCTTCTCTTTCAGCAACTCTAGCCATTGCAAGGTACATACCAACTTCTGTACATTCTCCTGCAAAGTGAGCTCTTAAGCCTTCCATAACTTCTTTATCTTCAACTTTTCCATCGCCTACTTTGTGTTCGCAAGCGTATACTTTACCTTCAGCTGTATTTATTTCTTTGAATGTAGTTGCTCCGCATAATGGGCATCTTTCAGGAGCTTTGTCTGCTTCTGTTGACCAACCACATACTGTACATACAAATTTAGCCATTTTTACCACCTTTCTTAATACAAAAAATTTAGCCTCTTTTTACATGTTTTATCATACACTATAATTTTAAATTTGTAAAGTAGGAATTATTATCATTTTTTCTGAAAAATATTTATACATAAGAAAAAGACCTCTTTTATTTTAGAGGTCAAGGTTGGTTATTTTGGTTATGTTATAGTTATTATAATGTTTTCGGCTTTTACATTTTTTATAATTCTCCTGAAGATTTAGATTTGCCATTAGTTAATTAAAAGTTTACAAAACTTTATGTTATGATGTTTGTATGTTCGAAAAGTTAAAAAAATTCTTTTTATCAAAAATTCTCAAAAGGAAATATTATAGGACTGGAAAATGCAAAGCATGTGGGAAATGCTGTACTCAAATTTATGTAAAGCATTACAAACATGTCGTGCAAGATGAAAAAGAGTTTGAAAAACTTCAATATTTGCATCGGTTTTACTCATATTTAAAAGTTATTGGAAAAGATGATATTGGTCTAATTTTTGAATGCCAAAATCTTGATCCGGAAACTCATAAGTGCAGAATTCACAAAACTCGTCCTGGAATATGTAGAAGATACCCGCAAGAGGAATTATTTTCTATGGGAGGAGCTTTATCTGACGATTGCGGGTATAAGATGGAACCGATTGTACCTTTTAGTGAAGTTTTAGAAAAAGCAGCGAAAAAATCAAAAGGATTATTACGCTCCTAAAAGTTCTGTATTGTTTAGTTCAACTATATCAAAGTATTTTTCTAAATCTTCTTCTACGTTTTTCTGATTTTTTGGATTAAAGTTTAAAATTTTATCGAGTGTTATATCGAGTCTGTCTTTCGCGGTGTGCAAAACAATTTTATCTTCTCCGCTTTTGCTGCCTGCAAGTATTGAGGTATCAATATCAGGTCGGTCACATATAAGATCTGCAATTTTGTTTACGGCTTCTATCGTTTTATTACCGTTAGGACTTTCAATTTTTTCTCCGCCTATAATCCAGGCTGTTAATTTACCTTTTGACATTGCTTTTAATTCATCTATTTTTTGTGCAATTTCTTCGATTACTTGTTCAATTTTTCCATTAATCGGTACATGTTTCATAATACCGTCTTTGTCATTTCTTACAATCACTGCAAGATTTTGTGCATCTGCGACAGATGTAAATACTTTTCCGTTTGTTAATTTACATTTGTTATTATTATATAAGTGCCTGTATGAATTAGAGGTAGTAACTCTTGCTTTGTCGTATGCTTTAGGGTTTAGAAAGAGACAGGTATGACCTTGAAAACTAATATTATCCATAATGTAACTCCTTACATCAAAGTTAAAAATTGAACAAAAAATTTTTTGCTACTTTCAGGCAATGAAAAATATCACATTATCGTTTAAGCTAAAAATGTAGAATATTTCGAAAGGCTGGTAAATATGAAAAAATATATATTATTAATAACTTTAATTGCTATCTCATTACCTGTTTTTGCTGTTTGCAGTATAACAGGTGGGGCATGTACTGCTACATCAAATTGGGATTCAAAACCATTGCAACAAAAGTATGTCCCAAATAATCTTAATGACATACAAAGAGCTGATGCATTTCAACCAAAGTATGTTGTTCCATATCGTGACGCATTGATAAATACAGAACCTGCTGCTCCTGCTCAGACTCCTACTAATAATTACAATTCAAATTGTCAATTTGGGGTTTGTCTGCCGAGTGTAGAACCCGGTGGAGATGTATTGGAATAGCTGGATGAAAGGCGGGCTGGTCACCCGTCTTTTTTGTTTGTGGGAAATATTAATTTTTTGTTTATTTTTTAAGGAATTATAAAAAACGATGTTATAACATAAATATAATAAAAAGGATGTAATTATTAGTAAAGGAGATAATTAATTATGGCAAAGACAATTGGTATTGACTTGGGTACAACAAACTCTGTTGTAGCAGTCATGGAAGGTGGTAAACCTACAGTTATTGCCAACGCTGAAGGCTCTCGTACAACTCCTTCAATTGTTGGTTTTTCTAAAACAGGAGAAAAATTAGTAGGTCAGTTAGCTAAACGTCAAGCTATTTTGAACCCGGATAAAACAATCGCTTCTATTAAAAGACATATGGGCGATGATTACAAAGTAAATATTGATGGAAAAGATTACACTCCTCAAGAAATTTCAGCTATGATCTTGAGAAAATTAGCAGATGATGCTAGTGCATATCTTGGAGAAAAAGTTACTTCAGCTGTAATCACTGTTCCAGCTTACTTCAACGATGCTCAAAGACAAGCTACTAAAGACGCTGGTAAAATCGCTGGTTTAGATGTTTTACGTATTGTAAACGAACCTACAGCAGCAGCTTTGGCTTATGGTCTTGAAAAAGAAAAAGCTGAAAAAGTTTTAGTATTCGACTTAGGTGGTGGTACATTCGATGTATCTATACTTGAAATCGGTGACGGTGTTCACGAAGTTCTTTCAACATCTGGTGATACTCACTTAGGTGGTGATGATTTCGACCAAAAAATCATGGATTGGATTTGTGAAGAATTCAAAAAACAAGAAGGTATTGATCTTAAAGGTGACAAACAAGCTATGCAACGTGTTAAAGAAGCTGCAGAAAAAGCTAAATGCGAATTGTCATCAGTTATGGAAACAAATATCAACTTACCTTTCATCACAGCTGATGCTAACGGTCCAAAACACTTAGACTTGAACTTAACAAGAGCTAAATTTGAAGACTTAAGCAGAGATTTATTAAACAGATGTAAAACTCCTGTTGAAAATGCTTTGAAAGATGCAGGTATTTCAAAATCTGATATCAATGAAGTTGTATTAGTTGGTGGTTCAACTCGTATCCCAGCAGTTCAACAATTGGTAAAAGAATACACAGGTAAAGAACCTAACCAATCAGTAAACCCTGATGAAGTTGTTGCAGTTGGTGCAGCAGTTCAAGCTGGTGTATTAGCAGGTGAAGTTAAAGATATCGTTTTATTAGACGTTACTCCTTTAACTTTAGGTATTGAAACTTTAGGTGGTGTAATGACTCCTCTAGTTCCAAGAAATACTACAATTCCTGTTTCTAAATCTCAAGTATTCTCAACTGCTGAAAATAACCAAACAGCTGTAGATATTCATGTATTGCAAGGTGAAAGACCAATGGCTAAAGATAACAAATCTTTAGGTATGTTCAGACTTGATGGTATCCCACCAGCAATGAGAGGATTGCCTCAAATCGAAGTTACATTTGATATCGATGCTAACGGTATTGTAAATGTTTCAGCTAAAGATAAAGCTACAAATAAAGAACAAAAAATTACAATCACAAATTCTTCTAACCTTTCAGAAGCTGATATTGACAAAATGGTTAAAGAAGCTGAAGCTAACGCTGCTGAAGATAAGAAGAAAAAAGAAGAAGCTGAAATTAAAAACAATGCTACAAGTTTAATCGGTTCTGCTGACAGAATTGTAAAAGATTTTGAAGGTAAAATTGATTCAGCTGACAAAGCTAAATTAGATGAACAAAAAGCAGCTCTTCAAAAAGCTTTAGATGAAAACAAACCAACTGATGAATTGAAAAAATTGTCAGAAGAATTACAACAAACAATGTTTAGTATTTCACAAAAAGCTTATGAAGCAGTTCAAAAAGAAGAACAATCTACTGCAAATTCTGAAAATGCATCTTCAACAACAGAAGATAAAAAAGATGATGATGTAATAGATGCTGAATATACTAAAGAATAATGACAAAGTCATAATCTTTTAAAAACGACCTCTTATTAAAGAGGTCGTTTTTGTTATTTATTATTTAAAATTTTTAAATTTAATTTGCATTTTAAATAAAAAAGACGATCTTTCAAAGACCGTCTTTTCGTTATATTTTGTTTTACTTGAACTATATATTAGCTAATTGTAAATAGTAATCGTTAGCTCTTTCAAATTTGTGAGCTGCATTGAACAATCTGCTTTCTTGTAATTGAGGTGCTAAGATTTGTAGACCGATTGGCATACCGTCTTTGTCAAATCCAGCAGGAACGCTCATTCCAGGAATACCTGCTAAGTTTGCAGAAATTGTTGCAATATCTGTCAAGTACATTGCCAAAGGATCTGATGCTTTAGCTCCAAGTTCAAATGCTGTATTTGGACAAGTTGGAGAGATTAAAATATCAGCTTTTTTGAATGCTTCTACAAAGTCTTGAGTTACTAATGCTCTCATTTGTTGAGCTTTTTTGTAATATGCATCATAGTATCCTGATGATAATGCGTAAGTTCCAAGCATTATACGACGTTTAACTTCAGGTCCGAATCCTTCTGCACGAGTTTTTGTGTACATTTCTAATAAGTTTTTAGCATCAGGAGTTCTGTAACCGTATTTTACACCATCGAAACGTGCTAAGTTTGATGAACATTCAGCTGTTGCTAAGATATAGTAAATACCTATTGAATGTTTCAAGTTAGGTAATGAAATTTCAACAATTTCAGCCCCTAGTTTTTTGTAATCTTCAATAGCTCTTTCCATTGCTTTTGCAACATCTTCTGACAAACCTTCTGTCATAAGTTCTTTTATTACACCGACTTTCATTCCTTTGATGTCGTTGTTTAAGTTCGCTGCGTAATGTTCAACAGGCAAGTCTAAAGAAGTTGAATCTTTAGGGTCATGACCTGAAATAACTTCAAGCAAGTTAGCAGCATCTTCAACAGTTCTTGCAAAAGGTCCGATTTGGTCTAAAGATGAAGCAAATGCGATTAGACCGTATCTTGAAACACGACCATATGTCGGTTTCATACCTACGATACCACAGAATGATGCCGGCAATCTGATTGAGCCGCCTGTGTCTGAACCTAGTGCTAAAGTTGCTTCACAAGCTGCAACAGATGCAGCTGAACCGCCAGATGATCCTCCTGGAACTTTTTTCAAATCCCAAGGGTTATGAACTTTTTTGAATGCAGAGTTTTCATTTGAAGAACCCATTGCAAATTCATCTAAGTTAGCTTTACCAACGATTGGTACTAAGTTTGTTAATAATTTTTCAGTAACTGTAGCGTTGAAAGGTGATACAAAGTTTTCCAAAATTTTTGAAGAAGCTGTTGTTTTTGAACCTTTCAAATTCATATTATCTTTTAGGGCAAGAGGAACACCTGCAAGAAGCGGTAATTCTTCTCCTTTTGCAATTTTTTCGTCAACTTTTTTAGCTGTATCAAGTGCAATTTCTTTTGTTAAAGAGTTGAAAGCACCAAGTTTTTCATCAAGGTTATTAATTCTTTCAAAAGCTGCATTTGTCAATTCTACAGCAGAAATTTCTTTATTTTTAAGAGCTTTTGATTGCTCTGTAGCTGATTTTTTTAGAAGCTCGTTCATACTTTCTCCTTAGTTATGATGTGACTTTGTCTGAAATGTCAGACTGAAAGTGTCTATGAGAAAATTTTATGACAAAAATAACTGTTTAGCAAGTTAAGTATTTGATTATCTTTTTATAGATATTTTCTGCAAATTTGGTGTAATTATTGTCGAGATTTTTATACTCATTAAGCATAAGTTCAGCCCAATTATTGTTTTGGATTTTAAAATTTTCTGTAATTTGTATTATATTTTCATTATTGATATTTTCAGGTTGATAATTGGAAATTATAATTAATTTAAAATTATTGGTTTTTGTTTGTAGTACATTAAAAAGTTCAAGTATATCTTGTTTTAATAGTTTTTTATCAAAATTTGAATATATAAAATATTTTTTCTTGTTAGAATTCAATATATTTTTAAAATTTATAATTCTTTTTTGATATCTTTTTTTGAATTCATCTAATTTGAGCATATTATCGTGTGGATAATATGATTTAGTACATTCATTTATCCATTTATTATTTTTGTATTCTAGTCCGTCAAAAAAGTTATTAAAATCATTTTTAATAATTTCTATAATTTTTGTTATGTCTTTAAATTCACATAAATCAAATGGGTATGTTTTTTCTCCATATATTTTTCTAGGTTTTAAGTTTATAGTTGTCATTAATACTCTTGGTAAACAATTATTCCCAAGTGGTATGATATAATAATTTTGTCTTTTAAATTTTAAAAAGTTTTTTAGAGAAAAATAAAAAAGGAAATTTCTTGTATTTTTTCTATATTTTTTAGGTAGCCAGAAAGTTATTAATTTTATAAAAAATTTTTTAATTTTCAAATAATAAAACATAAAATATAACCTGAATTTATTCATAAGTATGAACTATTATACATGATTTATAGTTTATTATCAAAAAATATTCACATGTATGAAGTTATTTTAAAATTATGACTAATAAAGATTTCAATAAAATAGTATGTAACAGAGTATTAGAGCTTAGAAAAAAGCATCATTTTACAATAGAACAACTTGCTTATCAAAGTGATATATCTAAAGGCGGCTTAAGTGAAATTGAAAGAAATATGAAAGAACCAAGATTATTCACAATTTTGAAAATATGTAGTGCTCTTGGAATTACTATGAAAGAATTTTTTGATTTTGAAGAAATTGATAAATTTTTAAATAAATTATAGACTTTGCATTTTTTTGTTTATTTGAGAATGAATTCTGTTTGCTCGATAGAGGTAGTTTGTTAGTTTTTCATAATTAGCTTTTGTTTCGCCATAAGGTACTTTCATTGCAATTAGTTCATCAACGTTTTCATTGATGCTTGTTAATGTATCTAAGGAATCGCTTAAATCTAAAATTGATTGAACTTTTTTAGACATTTTTGCGATAATATTTCTTGATACAAAACGTGCAAGTCGATGTATTGGTGAAAGTTTTGGCTTACTTTTTTTAGGTGTGATTACATCTGTAATTTTTTCTGCCATATTTCTTTTAGAATATTGTTCTTTCAAGTCTGCAAGTTCATTTTCAATCTGTTTGGCTTGAATTTTTAAATCCATTACATCTAGAAGTTTTCCAAGAAGTTCTGCACCTTTTATTTTATTATTTAAGTTTTCAAGTGCTTCTTCTTTTTCTGCAATAAGACATTCCAACTTTAAAGTTTTATCGTCTAAATCTTTAAACGAATTATCATTTAAAATATTCAAATCATAGTCATTTAATCTTTTGTTTGAAAATAAATTGCTGTTCATGTCTTTACTGCTTGAGCGGTTACGCTCCTATTCGATTGTGTATACTTTTTTGTAATAAAGTATTGTACCTATTATTGTAAGTACAATGTTTGGCATCCAAGCTGCCAAGAATGGTTGCAATGTACCTGCTTCACCAAAAGATATAGAAAGAGCTCTTATCAGATAGTATGCAAAAATGATTAAAATACTGAATAAAAATCCTCTGTTATATCTTACTCTAGGTGGTGTAATTGCAAGAGGTACACCGATTAGTACAAGTGCGATTGTTGTCAATGGTAATGCAAGTTTGTCATATAATTCAATATGTATTGCATTTCTTTCTTTTTCATCTATGTGATTGTGTCTAATATAATCAATCAATTTTGTGAAATTCATTTCTTTTGCAACATTTTTGTTTAATTCTTTTGACATATCAAGTCCGAATTTTACAACTGAGCTGTCAAATAATGTTGTATTCAAAATTTGTCCATCATCGTCTACTGTATATACAGCCCCTTTTTCAAATTCCCAACCTTCAGGTGAAGTCTTCCCTTCGTCTGCTTGTAAGACTTGGATAGTACCGTCTTTTGCAGTATCAAGAACTGTAATATTATGTAGAGTTTTATTTTCGCAGTATCCTACGTAGAATAAACGTTTAATACTTCCGCCATCGTTTAATTCTTTAAATACAAAATTTTGTTTTCCTTCAGGAATATTTTTTTGACCCAAAGACCACAAAGCTAAGTCTTTTGATTGTTTAGTCATTACAGGAACTACTGTTTCATTGATTACAAAGCTGCAAATTGACATCAAAAGCGCGAAAATAAAAATAGGTTTTGCTACTCTGTTTAATCCTATTCCGCAAGCCCTCATGACAGTAATTTCTGATTTTAAACTAAGTCCGTTCAAAGTCATTACGGTAGCTAATAGAACTCCCATTGGGATTGTCATTACTATAACTTGAGGAAGGTTTAAAATAATCATCATCAAAGCTACATTAAACGGGATTCCGAATAATGAAATTTGTTTGATTAAAGTAATAAATGTATCAGAGGCAAAAATAATTGATGTAAATACACATACGCCCATGATAAACATTTCAATTATCTGTCTTAGAATATATTTATCTAACAGTGTAATTTTTCCTGAAAAATCTTTTTCTATTTCTTGTACTTCTGCTACCATATAAATAATAATAATTGAAAAATTTTTATTAATCAAATATTGTAAAACTTTAGAAATAATGTTCTAATATACTTAGAATTATGAAGATAGAGTAATTAATATTAAAGTTATACAGTTGTAAAAATTTGAAAATTTGTTATAATAGTGATGTAAAACATTATAAATAGAGGATTATTAATGAGAAAAAGTGGATTTACTTTAGCAGAAGTTTTAGTAACTCTAGGAATAATTGGAGTTGTTTCTGCTATGACAGTACCTACATTGATGCAGAACTATCAAAAAAAAAGTTATATTACACAACTTCATAAAGTTTATAATGAAGTTCAACAAGCTTCTGTTAATTATATGAATCAAAGAAATGCTTTAAATTTAATAGAGGCAGGTTTGACTTCCCAAAATGCTGTGAATGAATTTATTACTACACAATTCAAGTCTGTAAATCATTGTGACAAAGCTTCAGAATGTTTTGCGTCTTTAAGTGAATATAAAAAATTGAATGGAGCAACTGTAACATTGAGTGTTTCTGATACAAATTCTTATATATTACCAAGTGGAGTAGCTATTAGGCCTTTATATATGGGTAATAGTAATATTGTAGTAAATGTATTAGTTGATATAAATGGTAAAAATGGACCTAATGTCCTTGGTAGGGATTTGTTTATGATGTGTTTATATAAAAATGGAGTTATAGATGAGTATAGTGAGGGAAGTATGCCTCCAGTATCAAAGGAAGATAGAGAGAAATATTATAATAATTGTGATACTGGAACTGGTACTTATGGATGTTTGGGTAGAATTTTGAATGATAACTGGGAAATGACTTATTAAACTAAAAAGCTCCTTTAAGGAGCTTTTTTTAGTTATTTGTTAAAATCTAAAAGAATTTTTAATGTATCTTTTTCTTTGTTTTTTTCAAAAGCTTCAATTGCATCATCAGCTTTGTATCTGCCTGAAATCATTGGTGAAAAATCTATTTTTTCTGATTTCAAAAGTCTTAATGCTGCTGGGAATTGTCCGCATCTTGAGCCTAATACTGTAATTTCATCAATTACGATTGGTGCAAGATTAAATTCTTTTGACGCCGCTACTGTACTTTTTAAAACTAGTACTCCGCGAGGTTTTGTAAGTGCTAATGCTGTTTCAAAACCTGAGATTGAGCCTGTTGCTTCAACAACTACATCATAAGTTTTTTCAACTTTCAAATCATTTAAAAGTTTTGTTTGAACTCCTTGAGCACGAGCAATATCAAGTTTGTTTTGATGTTTACCGACAAGGGTTACATCTATATTTTGTGCATTTAGAGTTAGAGCTGTAATTAATCCCAATTTGCCGTCACCTAATACAATTACTTTTTCAAAAGGTTTGATGTGTAATTGTTCTGTAATTTCACAAGCGGCCGCAAGAGGTTCTACAAATACGGCCTGTTCATCCGGAACGTTATTTGGAACTTCAAATAGTACTTCTAAAGGCATTGTAAAATATTCTGCAAATACACCGTCTTTTCTCCAAATTCCTAAAGTATGACGATCTGGACAATGACGATACAATTTTTCTGCACAATATGGACAATCAGGTTTTTTGCAACCATAGCTGATTTCTGCTACGACTCTTTTGCCTAAAAGTGATTGGTCTTCGTCATTAATTTCTTCTACAACTCCGACGGCTTCATGACCTAAAATCCCTTTATATCCCATATAGCCTTTTGTTATTTCATAATCTGTATTGCAAATTCCAGCTAAAGTTACGCGAACAAGAGCTTCTCCTTTTTGGGGAATTGGTTTTTTATAATCGTTTACTAATTTTAATCCTTCATCAAATACTACTGCTTTCATTTTTTCTCCATATATAAGCATTTATACTTTTTAATTTTATAATTTTTGTGATATTGAAGTTAACTTAGCCTTCTGCAACAACTGTTGCTATAAGTTCTCCATAGCTGTTCATAGATCCATCTGTTTCTTCAACAATATAATTATAGCCTTCTTTTCCTTCAATTGCTTTTTCTGCTTTTTGTAATGCTTCATCATAGTCTTTTGTTTCTGCAACTAAAGTTTTTGAAAATTCAGAACGATTTTTAATTGTATAAATGTGGTACATAGCTATCCTTTCTGTCTATTTTCAGACCTTTATTTAAATTTATTTATTATCTATTTTTTCTCTTAATTCTTGTACTTCATATTTTAGTCTGTTCAATTCGCATTTTACAGGGTCAGGAATTCTGTTGTGCATCAAAACTCCATTTTTATCTTTAATTTTTCTATGAACAATTCTTCCTGGTATGCCAACGACTGTTGAATATTCTGGAACATCGTCTACTACAACAGAGCCTGCTCCTACTCGAACATAATCGCCAAGTGTTATATTCCCTAATACTTTTGCACCTGCTCCGACAATTACACCATGGCCTAATGTTGGGTGACGTTTGCCATGTTCTTTACCAGTTCCGCCTAATGTTACTTGCTGGTAAATAAGAACATCATCGCCAATTTCAGTTGTAGCACCGATTACTACACCTTCACCATGGTCTATAAAAAATCTTCTGCCGATTTTTGCTGCAGGGTGAATTTCAATTCCTGTAATAATTCTTGTGATATAAGATATTATTCTCGGGATTAACGGAATATGCCATTTATATAGCCTATGAGCAAATCTATAAGCTATAAGAGCGTGCAACCCAGGGTAGCATAGGATAACTTCAAGTAAATTTTCTGCGGCAGGATCTTTGTCGTAGATTACCTGAATATCTTCTTTTACTTTTGTTATTCCTCTTTTTAGTATTTTAAACATTTTTTATTCTCACATGTTTCGTAAATATATTTTCAAAATTGGAGTCAGAAATTATATCAATTTTGCAAATTTACGTTTACCTGCTTGCAATATTACGCTTTCATTAAAGTTGAATGTATAAGCCATATCGGTAATTTTTTCACCGTCTACTTTTACACCGCCACCTTGAATTAAACGTTTTGCTTCGCCTTTACTTGCTGTGAATTTAAGTTCTACAAGAACATCTAAAATGCCTTTTCCGTTCATACCTGAAACTTCTTCAATATCATCAGGAATCCCTTTATTTGATACAACATTGATAAATGCATCTTGTCCGCGTTTAGCACCTTCTTCTCCGTGGTATTCTTTTGTGATTGTGTATGCAAGTTTCATTTTAATGTCACGAGGATTTACTGAACCTTCTGCAATTTGTTTATCAATTGTTTCTAATTCTTCTTTTGTTGCATCAGTCAATAAACTAAAGTATCTTGAAATCATATTGTCTGGGATACTCATTAATTTTCCGAACATATCTACTTCGCTATCTGTTAGTGAAATACAGTGTTCAGGATATGTTTTTGACATTTTAACAACACCATCTGTACCCTCTAAAAGAGGTAATAGCATAACTAATTGAGGATATTTTTTGCCGTATGCAGCTTGAATATCTCTACCTAAAAGTGTATTAAATCTTTGGTCAGTTCCGCCAAGTTCTATGTCAGAATCAACTTCTACAGAATCATATGCCTGCATTAATGGATAGAAAAATTCGTGGATTGAAATTGGACGTCCATCTGCGTATCTTTTTGCAAAGTCATCCCTTGTCATCATTTGAGCAACTGTTACTTGTGCTGATAATTTTAACAAGTCAGTAAAACTCATTTTATGAAGCCAATCAGCATTATTTACAACTTCAGCATCACTTACATCTAATACTTTTGACATTTGATCGAAATAAGATTTTGCGTTTTCTTCAACTTGTTCTTTTGTCAAAGCAGGACGAGTTTCGGATTTGCCTGAAGGATCTCCTACCATTGCTGTTGCTCCTCCTACAATCAAAACAATTTTATGACCAAGACTTTGGAATTCTCTTAATTTTCTCATTACAACAGTATGACCAAGGTGTAGGTCAGGTCTTGTAGGATCCATCCCTAATTTTACTCTCAAAGGAGTGTTTGTATCGTGTGAATGTTGTAATTTGATTGCTAATTCTTCAATTCCGCCAGGTAAAACTTCAGCATTTCTTGTTAAATGTTTTGCTTGTTCGATAAATTCTTTTCTTATTTCAACCATTTTTTTCTCCAATTATTATTAATTTCTGTAAAATAATTATATCACACGCAAAAAAAAATTTTTACGGTTTTTCCTTTGAGTATGGATAAAGTAAGTAATATAAATTTTACAGGCATAAGTAATATTGCTGGTGTAAGTTTTTCAAGAAACGGAAATTCAGTATCAAGAAGTCTTTCAATGGTATTGAACAATGATTTTAATGGACAAGATTTTACTAATTTTCAAAATGTATTGAAGAAAATTTCAAATAAGTCAGATGAATTTAAAAATTCAGTTTCTCGAGATATTTTAAATATAGAATGTGTTTATGAGCCGTTAAATAACAAAAATTCTGCTTTGTATGTTAATGGTCAAAAACTGGATGTAAATGATGATAATTTACCTATGTTTTCATATATTGCGAAATTATCTAAACGTATTGTTGGTATGGATGATAAAAGTATAATTGTTTATAATGATTATAAAAAGTATATGGCAGATGAAGCAATAATTTATGGAGTTTCTTTCAAAAAGAATTTGCCTGATTCTCTGAATAAAGAAGAAATTATAGATTCTGTTTTTCTTCCAAAGAACTCTAAAAGTTTTGCACAATATGTAAATAATTTTGTACAAGATTTAATGAATAATTATTTTGGAGTTAAATAAAAATGGATAAAATTTCTTTTACAGGAATAAAAAATGTTAGTTTTTTTACTGAAAGATTTCGTAATTATAATGATGTTTTTACGGAAGAAAGCTGGTTTAATGCTGAACTCACAGGTAAAGATTTACACAGATTTCAACGGGCAATAAAAAGAAGTAATTTGCATAAAAAAGATTATACAAATCCTCTTAAAGATAATTTTTTGAATATTAATACATACTCATTGCCAAATGAAGCAGCTATTGCGATAAATAATAATCTTCTTGAAGTAAATGATGAGACTTTACCTATGTTTACTGAACTTGCAAAAATTACAAGAAAAATATTCAATAAAAAAGATTCAAAATTTGTCTGCGATGAAAAATATTTGGATTCTGATTGTTTTAATAAAGCTCTTTTTATAGATAAAAAAATTGATGATTTGACATCTACGCAATTTCATATGCCTGAGAATGCAAAAAATGGTGCTAAGAAAATAAATAATGTAATTCAAAAAATTATGGAAAGATATTTTCAAGAATAATGAAAAAAAGACCGGTTTTAACCGGTCTTTTTTTTATTTTGTAATTTCTGATAATTCTTTTCTTAATTCTGTAATTTGGGAATTATAAAATTCAAGCCAAGTTGTATTTTCATCTTTTAACGAAGGTTCTGCAATAGCTCTAATTCTTTTTTTGTCAAGTTCATCTAATTTTATAAGAATTTCGTTTTCCCTTATTGCATTTTGTATTTTTAATTGTTTTGTTGTTGCTTCTTCATTTGATAATTTATACCATTTTTCATTTTCAAAAGAATATTCATTTTCATTTACAGCGATTACATTATTTTCAAATGGGATAATGATTTTTCCATTATTTTGTGCCTCTAATAATTCACTCCAATATTCATCAGTAATTTCTATCGCGTTATCAAAATTTTCAAGATAAAATCCATAATCTTTATTATTTTTTGTTCCGTAATATTTCATTTTTTCTCCTTTGACTTTTGATTAATATCCTAAAGCGACCCAGCTCATGTTGTTAAAAACCCCTCCACTGCCTACATTAAATCCTGTAAGAGTTTGGTTTGCAATTCCTGTATCACTTCTTTCTGTACTTTGTCCCCAACCATTTTTTGAAAATACAGGAGCTGCTACTTTTGTAAATGCAATAGGGTATGTCACAACAGAACCTGTCATTGAACCCCATTGCATTGTAATGCCATTAGGTAATCTTAGATAACCAATGTTTGCTTTTTTTACTAAACCATCTGCAGATCTCCAAGCACTCCATGAAGAACCTGTTAAATTTCTTGTATAAATTTCAGGGTTGTCTTCTGTACAGAACCATATTTGTTTTATAATCGATTTACTTTCTCCGGTAACGATAAGCATTCCCGCAGATCCTTTAGGAATATTTGTGGGTTTATATGTCGCAGTGAATACATAAGTCCCTTTTGTTTTATAGTCATTTAAATTAGTTCCGGATTCGGTAACAGTATGTTCGTTTATTAATTCTGTTTTATCAGCTTTGGTTTCTAATATTTCTTTTATTTCTTCTATATCTCCAGAAGCAGTTGTTTTATTGGCATCAATAGCATCTGCAAGTGCTGTAAAGTTCGCATTAACTTCTCCAGCTTTGGCTTTTGTTCCTGGGATAAAAGAATAAGGTATCATTGAATTAGTCATAAATTTCCTTTCTGACTAATTTAATGAAAAATGTTATTAAAAAAGGCGTTTGAATAATCAATTATACCACGTGTTTGCAAAATCCGTCAATGTTGTGCTAAAATTTTTTTATGGCAATTGGTGTTGATATTGAAGATATAGAAAGATTTAAAGGGAAATCAGAAGATTTTTTAAATCGAGTGTTTACAGATTTAGAATTAGAATATTGTTTTAAATATTCTAAACCTGAAAGTCATTTAGCTGCTCGTTTTTGTGCAAAAGAAGCAGTTGTAAAAGCGCTTACTGCTTTGGATATTGAAAATGTTTCATATAAAGATATAGAAGTTTTTCATAATGAAAAACATTGTCCTCAAATTCGTATTTTAAAACATATTGATAAAAATATTATTTTTCAATTAAGTTTATCTCATGACAGAACAAAAGCGATTGCATTTGTTACGGCTCAAGAACAATAGCTTTGCTTTTTTTATATGATCCGAAAAATCTTATATATGTAGTCTTTTCTTTAATTTGCTTTATTGTTTCCATAATTTTAGGATTATGGATATGTCCATCAAAATTTACTATAAAAATGTATTCACCGAATTTATTTTTAGAAGGTCTTGATGCGATGTAAGAAAGGTTTATGTTATTTTGCATAAAAATTTCTAATACATTTAACAAAGCACCAGGTTTGTTTTCTGTAGAAAAAGCCATAGAAGTTTTGTCATTTCCTGTTTCTTCGGTTTCAAAATCTCCGATCAAAATAAATCTAGTTTGATTACTTTTATCATCATTTATATTTTCTTTTAAAACGTTTAAATTATAAGTTTCAGCAGTTTTTTTGCTTCCTATTGCGCCATATGTAAGATTATAGTTTTGAAGGCTTCTTGCTGCTTCTGCTGTGCTTGGCGCTTCTATAATATTTACATTAAAAGGCATTTCGTTGTGAATAAAATCTTGACATTGAGCAAGTGCTTGAGGGTGCGAAATTATCCCTGTAATTGATGAAAATTCTGTAGTTCTTGCTAAAAGACAATGGTGTATAGGCATAAAATGTTCTGATAAAATTCTTATATTTGGATTTTTTGTTGCCATAAGGTTGTCTAATGATTCTCTTACAGTTCCCTCGATTGAATTTTCAACGGCAAGAACTCCTAATGAATCAGGGTTATCGTCAACGTATTCAACAACTTGTCTGATTGTTTGAAGTGGAGTTGGGTAAGCACTAATGTTAAATTTTTTACAAAAGTGATCTTTAGCCATTTCTGTGAATGATGCTTGTGGTCCTAAATATGCTATTGTTTTTACAGTTTCTAAATTTAACATTTGCGATTACTCCTTATTTTTAATATGATTATAACAGAATAAAATATTGAGGCAAGATAAATGAGTGAAATTAAATTTGGAACAGATGGCTGGAGAGCTGTTGTAGGAAAAGATTTTAATGAAGAAAATGTAAGAACTGTTACAAAAGCTATTGGGAAATATGTCTTTGACAATTTCGGATTGGATAAAAAAATCATAGTAGGTTATGATCCGAGAAATATGGCTTTTGAATTCGCATCACAGACGGCTACTCAATTGAGTGAGTATGGTTTTGAAGTTTTGTTATCAGACAAAATTATTCCAACTCCGGTATTGGCATATAATGCAAAACATTTGAATGCATGTGCAGTTATGTTTACAGCCTCTCATAATCCGCCTGAATATTTAGGTATAAAATTTATTCCTGATTATGCAGGACCTGCGACATCAGATATTACTGATGAGCTTGTATATAATTTAAGTTTGCCTTTTAAATCTCAAGGGGTGGGTAAGGTTAGAAATTATAATTTTTCTCCAGATTATTTCGCTCATATTGAAAAAATTATTGATTTTGAAAAGATTAAAAATTTTGATAAAAATATTATTTTTGATGGGCTTTACGCTGCAAGTATAGGGTATTTTGACAAATTATTAGATAATCATGGAATTAAATATGATAGTTTACATATGTTCCATGATGTGAATTTTGGCGGTGGAATGCCTGAGCCAAAGCCTAAATATTTAAAAGAATTAATTGAAAAAGTAAAATTAACTCCTAATTCTGTTGGTTTTGCAAATGATGGAGATTCAGACAGATTTGGCGTGATTAATGAAAATGGAGAATATGTCTCTCCAAATGAGATTATTGCAATTCTATTGATGCATTTAAGAAAACATAAAAACTATTCAGGATCACTTGTAAAAACTGTAGGAGCAAGTCTTTTATTGAATAAAGTTGCAGAAAAGTTAGGTGTTGAAGTGATTGAAACTGCTGTCGGGTTTAAACATGTTGGTGAAGCAATGAGGAAATATAACCCTATTATCGGTGGTGAAGAATCAGGTGGTTTGAGTATTCAAGGACATATTCCTGAAAAAGATGGTATCCTAGCAAATTTACTTATTTTAGAAGCTATGGCTTATGAAAATAAATCTTTAGTTGATTTGCAAAAAGAATTATATGATTTTGTCGGCTGTAAATTCTATAATGATAGAATAGATAAACGCCTCGATAATGTTGATGAAATTAAGCCAATATTGGAAGAATATAAAAATAAAACTAAAATTGGAGATTTTCAAGTTAAAAACATTGATACAAAAGATGGTGTAAAATTATATTTTACAGATAATGCAAGTTGGATACTTATTCGTCCAAGCGGTACAGAGCCTCTTTTAAGAATTTATTTTGAAAGTGACAGCAAAGATAAATTAGTATCTATGATAAACATTTTTGCATAATGCTTCTAGAAATGATCTGAACATATTAGAAGTAAGCCCTTGTCCGGATTTTGAACAAAATTCTTCTTGTTGTGCTTCTTTTAAAAATTGTTCAATATCAATGTCATTATTGGTATTGAGATTTATAGGTTGGACTTTTTCTTTTTTCTTAAAATGAGTTCTAACTCTTTCAAATTCTCCATAATCAAGAAAAATTCCACCGCATTTGTAACAAGTATCAATTTCTATCCCAAATGCATAAGTTTTAGCCATAGGAGTTCCACAAGCAGGACAAATTCTTGTTTGTTTTGGATCTACAGGCATGAAATTTTTGTTTTCAAGTAGTGATGTTATGTCAGTTAAATTGGCATCAGCAGAAGAAAATTCTTGAATTTCTTTGTTATCAAAATAAATTCCGCCACAGCCTTGAGAACATACATCAACATTAATTCCTTTATTAGGAATAAAAACTTTTTGCATTTCACTTCCGCAAGCAGGGCATTTCATATCTTGTTGTGAATCTGGCATTTTTATCTTCCTATGAATAATTTATCAATAAATTTTAAAAATTTTGAACGATTTGCTAGATGCATATTATGTTCAAGTTCAAGTTTGTCAATTTCTTTTCCGAATTGAGCATAAGCAGATGCTAAAAAATCTTGTCTTCTATCTTCTTCTGTAGGGTATTGCTCACGCATTTTTGTTAATTCTCCGTGATCAAAAAATTTTGATCCGCAGTTATAACATTCATCAATAGTTATTTCGTTTTTTATGCTAACAGAATTTTTAACCATTTTATTTCCACATACAGGGCAAATTCTAGTTTGAGATTCATCTGTTTTGTTAAAAGTTTTTCCTTCAACTGCTTTTTCAATTTCTTCTATATTTTCATTTTGTTCATCAAAATGTTTTAATTCTTGTCCGTCAAAGAAAATTCCTCCACAGCCGTCTAGGCATATATCAATCATAGTTCCGCTTTCGCTCATTGGTATTTTGTGCATTATTTTTCCGCAAGCGGGACATTCTATTTGTTCTAATGTATCATGCATATAAAGCTCCTTTGTTTCATTTGAGTTAATTTTAGCATTCGTTTTATATACTGTCAATAAAAAACCTCCTTAAAAAGGAGGTTTTTATTTTTTTTATTTTGTTTCTGCATTTTCTGATAATGTTTTCAGTATTGTATAAGATGCATCCCAACCGTTTAGGCCGCCTGTTGCTTTGTATTTAGCAATTTGTTGAGCTCTTTCTTTTTTCAATTTAGCTTGTTCTTTGTTGAATTTTTCTAGTTTCTTTTTATCTGCATTACGTTCATCAATTGTTGGTTGAATGTATGCAAGGAAATTTTTGTATTCTTGGCAGTTGTATCCTGCTTTTACTTTTGATGGATAGTTGTATGCAAGATAATCATAGATATACATTGTTCTTTTAAAGTTGTTTGGCTGACTTTTTAATAGATCCATTGTAGAACCTGGCATTTTGCCTAATACAACAATCATAGCTAATGGGTTGTATCCTGCTTGAATCATTAAATCAACACCTGTAATATCTGCATTCATTTGGTCTTTTTCTGACATATTATTAAGTGTTAATTCATTTGCAGCTAATGCTGTTGTCTCTAAAGATGTATCAATGAAACTTCCAGCAATTGCTGAAGTTAGATTTGAAACTAATTTTTTCTTAGAAGCATTTGCATTAATTAAAGCTCCTACTTCTTGAGCGATTACTGCAGCAACTTCATTGTCGTTACCTGTGTAACTTAAATTTGTTTTGTTAATGTACAATTCATTGTTAGCATTAGAAGTGCTGTTTGCAACTTCTGTTTCTGTAACTACAAATTTAGTGTTTGAAGGCAGGCTGTTTTTTGATAAAACTTGTTTGCCTACTGTAGGTACTCGATCTACTGCGCTCCAAGTAGCTGCAAATGATGGTACAGCAAGTGATGCTGCTAAAAATAGTGATAATAAAATCTTTTTCATTTTACCCCCTTTGTTTTGAGATTATAAGATTTTTAGTCGATAAATCTGAATTTAATTAGTGCGATTATAGCATGAATTCCGTCTTTCCAAGTTATTTTTTTGCCTTCTGCAAATTCTCTTCCGTAATATGAGACAGGAAGTTCGTATAATCTTGCGCCTCTTTTTAAAACTTTAGCTGTAATTTCAGGTTCAAAATCAAATCTGTTTGATTTAATTTCAATTCCTTTTATAAAATCAGCTTTAAATGCTTTGTAACAAGTTTCCATATCTGTCAAAGTTGAACCATATAAGATATTTGTAAGCAAGGAAAGGAATTTATTGCCAAGCAAATGGTGGAACATGAATGATCTTGAAGGTTTTCCACCGGATAGTCTTGAACCGTAACAAACGTCAGCTTTACCATCTAAAATTAATTGGATTAACGGTTCATAGTCCACCGGATCATATTCTAAATCTGCATCTTGAATAACTATAATATCTCCGGTTGCTTCTTTAAAACCTGTTCTAAGAGCAGCACCTTTACCTTGATTATATTCGTGGTACAGAATTTTGTATGGATATTTTGAATATAAATCTTTTGTCCCGTCTGTAGAATAATCATCTATTAAAATAATTTCTTTTTGTAAGCCGCAAAAATTTGCTTTTTCTACTTTTTCTAAAATTTTATCCAAAGTATTAACTTCGTTATATACAGGGATTAATATTGTAATCTTTTCCATACAAGCTCCGTTTAATAAAAAATTTGTAATATTCTCAAAAATATTGTACAATAAAAACATACAGTTGTAAAAAAGTTTTATATGGATTGAGAAAACAAAAAAATGGTTAAGTGTGACTTTAATAATATTAAAAAAGGTTTGATGCAGTTAGAAGATAAAGATTATGAAAATGCAATCGATTTATTTTCTAAGATAGAAAAATCTGCTAATAAAAATAATGCTACGGATAAAATTTCAATAGCGCTTAGTCTTTTAGGTTTGTCTAAGTATTTGCTTGATAAAAATAATTACAATGAATCATTAAAATCTCTAAATGATGCTAAATATATGGCAGAATATTCAAAAAGCAGTACTGCAAAAATTGTTTATGAATATGCTCAAGGTACAATTTGTTTTGGCGAAGGGATGAAAGATGTTGCATTAATCCATTTTGAGAATGCTAAAAATATTTCTGTAGATTCTGGTGATGAATTATCAATTATGGGTTATGTATTAACTAGAATAAAACAAATTAGAAATGGACTTGATTTTACATTGCCTATAAAAAGTGATCCTTTAGTATCACTTGTAAAAATTGGTCGTTCAATTACTGCGGTAACTGATATCAATGTTTTGTTGAAAGTTATTGCTGAGGAAACAAAAATTGCTATCCAAGCTGACAGATGCACCGTTTTTATGTACGACAAAGATAAAAATGAGCTTTGGAGTAAAGTTGCTTTAGGTATGGACAGTCAGGAAATAAGATTCCCCGCAGATAGAGGCTTGGCAGGTTATGTTGTAAAGACGGGTGAGCCTTTAAATATTCCTGATGCTTACAATGATTCAAGATTTAATCCAGATATTGATAAAGAAACCGGTTATCGTACAAAAACTATTTTATGTATGCCGATTAAAAATAATAATCAGGAAATTATCGGTGCTTTTCAGGTTTTGAATAAATTAAATGGTGTCTTTACAAAAGGTGATGAAGATTTGTTAGCTGCAATAGGTGGTAGTGCTTCTATTGCGTTAGAAAATGCTCAATTATTTGAACAGCAAAAAGAATTATACAAAGAACAAAAAGAACTGTTTGAAAGTTTTATTGATACATTAGCAACCTCAATCGATGCCAGAGATAAAATTACAGCAGGTCATTCAAGTAGAGTTAAACTGTATTCAATGCTGCTTGTTGAAGAATTAGGTTGCGATGAAAAATTTAAAGAATTAGTTGAAAAAGCTGCTATATTGCATGATATAGGCAAAATTGGTATCCGTGATTCTGTTTTGCAAAAAGAAGGTAAACTTACAGATGATGAATATAAACATATACAAGAACATGTAAGAATTACTCATGATATTTTGGAAAAAATCCATATGTCACAAGATTTCAAAACAATTACGGAAATTGCTTGTTCTCACCATGAAAAATATGACGGCTCTGGTTATTACAGACATTTAAGTGGTGAAAATATACCTTATGGCGGAAGGATTTTAGCTGTCGCAGATGTATTTGATGCAATTACATCAAAACGTCACTACCGTGATAAAATGCCTATTCAAAATGTTATTGATATTTTATTATCAGGTAAAGATAAACATTTTGATGGAAATTTAGTTGATACATTTTTAAAAATATCTGTTGATAAAATTATCAGGGTATTTTTAACAGAAAATCATAATTGTTTCAAAGATGAAGATTGTGAACTGTTAAGCCATTATAATTTACTTAATATAAGAGATTTTATAATAGGTGAAAATGTTACAGATGAGCAAAGACATGTTGCAGACTTGTTTAATTTTTATTATTCAGGGAATATAAATAAAAGAGAGGGTTGTTAATTTTTTATGCAAAAATTATTATATTTACTTGCTATAATTGCATTTACCACAACTTGTGCTTTTGCTCAAGAGGGATATGATGCTATTCAGCCTGCAAATCCTCTTTCACCTCAGGAAATGCCTGTAAATACAATAGCTTTGCCTATAAAAAAAGCAACTCTTACTCATAATAGTGTGCATAACCAATATGTAATTGCATTTGACAGATTTATGCAAAGTAATGTCAAGTCTGCATATATGGATTTTAAAATCCTTATTGAAACAATGGATAAAAATGATTATGCCTACATGAAAATGGCTGAAAATATGGCAGACATCGGCTTTTTTAATTTATCAAATCTAGCAGCGTCAAAAATTGATGATAAAGAATTGTCAGACTTTTTAATCGGAGATATTAATGTATATTATTTCCCGACAAAAAAATTAAAAGTTGATGATGAAATATATTTAGGAGAGGTATTTTCTAATATAATTTATAATGATCAAAGCAGAGAAGCTACTGCTGAGCTTGTTAAAAATACAACGTTATTGGCTCAATCCGATTATGCTAATTATATTGCAGCTTTAGGTTATTTAAAGTCAAATGATATTATAAATGCAAATACATATATTGATAATGCAATTAAAATGAATGCTCAAAACTTGAATTACAAAAAGTTAAAAGCTGAGATTTTATCGCAAGGCAAAAAGCCTAAAAATGCTTTAAAAATGATTGAATATATCAGATCTCAAAAGTTATATTCTACTGATTTTATAAGGAAAGTTAATTCATTAGAGCAATATGTACTTTATAAATCAGAAAAAGATTATTCTAAAAAAATGTACCATTTAGGGTATTATTATTACTATGAAAAAGAACTTGCAAAATCAATCAGAACTTTGCAGAGTGCTTTAACAAATAAAAAGAAAAATAATAAAGATGTCTATGCATTAATGTCAAGAGTATATTTTGATATGCAAGATTATGAAAAAGCTCAAGATACTGCTTTAAAAGCACATAAATTAGATAGTAATAATTATTTATCATTATCAGTTTTAGGTGATTTGAGTTATAGAAATAAAGATTATAAAGAAGCATTAAAATACTATAAAGATGCTGAATCTAATAATAAATCATCTTCAATATATTCTATAAAAGTAGCACAAACATATGAGAAATTAGGTAAAGAGAAAAAAGCAGTAGAAATATATGAAAGAATTTTAAGAACATATTCAGACTGTTATCTTGCATATTATAAAATAGCTCTTACTGATAAATCAAAAGAAATAGCATATTTGAAAAAAGCAATTGCAATTAATTGTGATTTTAAAGATGCTTGGATAGATTTGGGGCGTGTGGCAATTGAACGTCAAAACTATTCAGAAGCAAAGAATTACTTAGGTGTTGCGAATTATATTGACGAAAAAGATTTTAGATATTATTATTATCAAGGATTGATTGCAAAAAATCAGGGAATGAAACAAATAGCAGAAAAATATTTTAAAAAGTCGTTATTATTAAATCCTGATTATGTACCGGCAAAAGAGGAATTAAATATATGAAACAAAACATTCTAATAGTAGAAGATCACGAATTGACAAGATTTGGCCTAAAAACAACTTTTGAGGGTGTAGATTTTATTGAAAATATTTATGAGGCTGATTCTGCAGAAAATGCAATCCAATTATTTAATGATAATAAAATAGATTTAATAATTATGGATTTAGGCTTGCCTAATATGAATGGTATTGAGGCTACAAAACAAATTCGATCTTCAAATAAAGATGTTAAAATTATTATATTAACTTCTCATAATGATGAAAAAGAAGTTTTAAACAGTTTGAAAGCCGGAGCAAATGCATATTGCTCAAAAGAAATTAATCCAAAAAGACTTGTGGAAGTTGTTCGTTCAGTTGCTGATGGAGCTGCTTGGTTTGATCCTAGCATTGCACATATTGTATTGAAAGCAACAACAAATTCTCCGTCTTTTGATAACGATAATAATAGAAAAGATTACGATTTAACCTCTCGTGAAGCTCAAATTTTAAAACTTATGACTGAAGGATATAGCAATATGGAAATTGCACAAATTCTTGTGATAAGTATAAATACTACAAAAGCTCACGTTGCAAATATTTTGCAAAAGTTAGAAGTTGATGACAGATTACAAGCTGCATTAAAAGCCCTAAAACACAATATTGTATAGATAAAAATAAAAGGATTATAACAAATGTCAGAATTGACACAAGTTCTTTTGGTTGATGACAATTCCAAATACTTAAAAGATGCTCTGCCTTTTTACGGATATGAAGTAACAGTGGCACTCGATGGAGTTCAGGCATTGAAAGAACTTGCAAATGAGAGTAACAAATTTGACATTGTGCTTCTTGATGTTATGATGCCTAATATGAACGGATGGGATACTTTAAAATCTATCCGTAAAAATGAAAAAACAAAACATTTACCTGTAATAATGCTTACAGCTGTTAATGAAGACCAGAAAATGGTTACAGGCTTAAAAATCGGTGCTGACGATTATATTGTAAAGCCTTTTGTACTTCCAAATCTTTTAGCAAGAATGGAAGCAGTTCTAAGACGTTCTATTCGTCAAAAAGAAATATCTCAAGATGTTATTCAAACTCAAGTCCCTATTGATCTTTTAACTTCAAAAGAAAAAGAAGTGTTACAAATGGTCGCAAAAGGGGAAAGTAATAAACAGATTGCAGATAAAATGTTTGTGAAAGAAGTTACGGTGAAAACTCATTTAAACAGTATATTCAAAAAACTAAAGGTAGCTAACAGAACTCAAGCAGTATTGCTTGCTATGCAAGCTGACCTTGTTAAAAATTGACATATTAATTATATAAGGAGATAAAATGATAGATTATACAAAAGAAGAATTAGTAGAATTGTTAAGAAAGAACCCCGAGAAATTTAATGAGTGGAAAGCAGAGCAAGAAGAGGTAGATCTTTCTGAAGTTGATTTTTCAAATATAAACCTTTCAGAAATAGATTTTTCTGATGTTGATTTGAATTCAAGTTCTTTTGCAGATTGCAGTCTTTCTTTTGTAAACTTTAGCAATACAGATTTAACATCAGTTGACTTTACACGTGCAAGAGTTTTGGAATGTGATTTTACAGACGCGTTATTAACAGGTGCAGATTGCAGCTATGCGGAAATGACATATTGTAATTTTTCTGATGCTGATATGGCAGGATGTATTTTGTCAGAAACTGATTTATCAAATTCAGATTTAACATCATCTGTAAATCTTCATGCAAGCCGTTATGATGAAGATACTGTATGGCCTGATGATGACATGTTGCCTGAAGATTTCGATGTAACAAGTCATAGAGATTTGTCAGCATTGCAAGATGAAGAAGAAGATACTGTATCTTCTGATTGGTAATTTATACAAATTAAAATTATTGAAAATGTTAAAATGGTCTGTTATAATTGATTTATAACAGACCATTTGTTTTATAAGAAAGGAGT
>CAUDIU010000006.1 GCA_958449715.1 uncultured Clostridium sp.
TTTGTTAAAAATTTATTTTCCTAATTCTACAATATCTGATTCATTCGGAACTAAATTTTTTCCAATAGCTTTTTCTAGTGATGCTTTTGCTGAATTATATTGATATAGAGCATTATAGTAACTTAATTGAGCCTGCTGATAATTAATTTGCGCATCTTTCAATTCTGTAGGATTTGCTTCGCCTACTCTATATCTGCCATATGACAATTCATAGTTTTCTTTAGCCTGTTTTACACCTAGCATTGCAACTGGCATTTGATTTTTCTTTTCTTCAAGCATCAAATATGCATTTTGAATTTCTAGATAAATCTGATTTTGAGTATTTTTTGCATTTGCAATTTCTTTGTCATACAAGTATCTTGCTTCTTGAATTTCATTTTTAATCAACATACCGTTAACTGTCGGGAAATTCAAATATCCACCAAGGTTATAACCATAGTTAGACGTCCAACTTTTACCACCTATTTGTAATTGCCCTTCAATTGACAAAGTTGGGAAATATGATTTTTTTACAAGTTTAAGTGTTTGATTTGCGCTTTCAACTTTTAATTCTGCTAATTTTAATTCAGGTCTTGCATCTCTTGCAATTTCTATTGATTCATTGAAAGTAACATCTACAGGTTGATATTTTAAACGTTCTTGTACATTGTATTTATCAATAAAAGGTACACCCATTACATTATTTAATCTTGCCACTGCGAGATTAACAGCATTATCTGCTTGGATTAGTTGCAATTTGGCATTACTTAGATTAACCTCTGCAATAGTTACATCAACTTTTGGGTTCATACCGATTTCGTAAAATGCTTTTGCCTGATTATAAAACATTTCGAATTTTTTTACAGTATCTTCTGCAACTCTTTTATTTTCAAATGCAAATAGAAGATTATAATATGCATCTTTTGTTTGATAAATCACATCATTAATAGTAGCGCCAAGAGTTGTTTTATATGCTTCATAATCTAAACGTTTTATTGTTGCCTGGTTTTGCGTAACACCAAAGTCATATAACATTTGTTGTAAAGTTACCTGACCTAAAATAAAATAGTTAAATGTTAGGTTTTTCCCTAAAGCATCAGACAATTGTAATTGTCTTATTCTAGTATAACCAGTCTGCCAGCTAACCTGCGGAAAATAATTTGACCATACTTGTTTAATCCTTGAATCAGAGGCTAAGATATCATGAAAAGCTGCATTAATCTGAGGATTATTACCAAGAGCTAATTCTATACATTTATCTAAGGTCATATCTATATTTTTTTCAACTGAACCTTCTATTATAAAATCAGCTTTCGCATTTTGCTTCGGTAGCACCGAATCAGCAGAAGGGTACTCTTTTTCATTAACTTCATTCCCTATGTCATAGGCAAAAGAGGTATTTATATTTATAAAACTTATTATCAAACTTAATAATATTATTCTTTTCAACAACATTTAGTTATCCTTTTTCTTAAATGTCTTAGCTTTTTGACCAATATAGATTTTAAAATTTTCAACCATTACGAAAAATGCCGGAACTAAAAATGTACCGATAAACGCAACAGCCATCATACCACCAAATACTGTCATACCAACAGAGTTTCTACTAGCAGCACCTGCACCTTTAGCAAATACCAAAGGTAACAAGCCTAAAATAAATGCGATATTTGTCATCATAACCGCTCTAAATCTCAATTTTGCAGCCTGCATCGCAGAATCTTTAATACTCATACCAGATTGATGAGCATCTTTTGCAAATTCAATGATTAAAATTGCCTGTTTAGTAGATAAACCAATTAACATAACAAGCCCAATTTGAGAATACAAATCCAGAGAATACCCTGCAACATATTGGAAGAATAAAGCACCAACCAAAGCTACAGGTGAAATTAATAATACCGCAATCGGCAACATCCAGCTCTCATATAAACCTACTAAGAATAAGTAAATAAATACAAGTGACATTGCTAATATCGGTCCAATTTGTCCGCTAGATTCTTTTTCCTGTAATGAACTACCAGACCAAGCATATCCCATATCTTTTGGTAAAACTGTATCTGAGAGATTTTCCATAGCAGACATTGCCTGCCCTGAACTTACGCCGTTTCTTGCCTGACCGTTGATTGTAATTGCTGGATACATATTAAATCTTGTCAAACTATATGGTCCAACAATATTACTTATAGTTACAACAGATGATAATGGAACCATAGATCCAAGTTTATTTTTTACATAAATCTTGTTAATATCTGCAGGTTTTTCTCTAAATTCTGAGTCTGCTTGTAAATATACACGATATACACGACCGTATTTATTGAAGTCGTTTACATAAGATTTTCCAAAATATCCTGACAATGCACTATAAATTTCAGAAATATCAACTCCTTGTGCAAGTGCCTTATCTTCATCAACTTTTATTAGTAACTGCGGTAAATCAGCAGTAAATGATGTATATACCATTTGGAAAGCCGGATTTTTATTAGCTTCACCAATAATTTTTTGAGCTTCTTGATATAATTCTTGAGGAGTTCTATCTCCTTTATCAAGCAATTGATATTCAAAACCTCCGAACATACCTAAACCTGAAATTGAAGGAGGAGAGAATGATGCTACTGTTGCAGATGGATAATTTGCAAATTCCTTTTTAATCTTAGTTAATATACTTTGCATAGACTGATCTTTACTTTTACGTTCAGACCAATTTTTTAATTGGGCAACGATTAACGCAGTATTTTCACCTGAATAACCAACTAAAGTAATCGTTGTATCCACACCATCAATATTTAAAATTCTTTTTTCAACCTCTGCAGCAACCATCTCTGTTCTTGACGCAGAAGAACCATCAGGCAACTGAATTTGAGAAAAGATTGCACCTTTATCTTCCGTCGGTAAGAATCCCTTCGGAATCAAATAAAACATTACTGATGTAAAAATTATGATTCCAGCAAATAAACTAATTGTAATTTTAGGAGAATCAATAAATACTTTTACACCTTCCAAATATTTATCTCTTATGTTGTTAAACCAATCGTCAAATTTTTGAATAAATTCAAAATCTGCCTTTTCTTCACCCGATTTTAAAATCATTGCACATAAAGCAGGTGCTAAAGTAAGTGCGACTAATGTAGATAAACCTATTGATGAAGCGATACATAAAGCGAATTGTCTAAACATTTGTCCAGTAATACCAGCCATAAAAGAAACCGGAACAAATACTGCCATTAATACTAAAGACGTTGCAAGTACAGCTCCAAATACCTCTTTCATAGTAACTTCTGTTGCATCTACAGGATTTTTACCTTCTTGAATGTGTCTTTGTGTGTTTTCCAATACAACAATTGCATCGTCAACAACCAGTCCTACTGCAAGTACTAAGGCAAACAAAATTAACAAGTTTATTGAAAAACCGAGAATATTCATAAATATAAATACCCCGATTAATGATACTGGAATTGCACAGAATGGAACTAAAGCAGCTCTTGCACTACCTAAGAACATATAAGTTACAATACCTACAAGTACGATAGCTAAAGCAATTGCGTTAATTACTTCTTTAATTGATTCTCTAACGAATTCAGTTTCATCACGCTGTATTTTGTATTCAATACCTTGAGGAAAACTCTTACTTAATTCTTCCATTTTTGCTCTGATTTTATTTGATAAATCAATTGCGTTAGCTTCTGGCAATTGACTTACTGAAATCATTGCAGTATCTTTACCGCCAATTCTTGAGAAATACGAATAACTTTCAGCACCTAATTCTACTCTTGCAATATCTTTTAATTTGATTTGAGAACCGTCTGTTTTTGAACGAACAATAATGTTTTCAAATTCTGAAACATCTTTCAATCTACCCTTTGTTCTCATTGTAAGCTTAATCATCTGCTTATTTTTCATAGGTTCAACGCCCAAATCACCTGCAGGAACTTGAGTGTTTTGATTTTGAATTGCTGCATTTACCTCAGATACAGAAACTCCAAGGTTTGCCATTTTAGCTGCATCAAGCCAAATTCTCATAGAATAATCTTTTGATCCGAAAACTTGAACTTTACCAACACCTTTAATACGAGCAAGTTCATCTTTAATAAAAATAGATGCATAGTTTGCAATATATAAAGAATCATATGTATTAGTAGGAGAATTAATAGAAATCATCATCAAACCTGGACCACCAGTTGATTTCTTTACTGACAACCCATACCTTCTAACTTCTTCAGGCAAACGAGGAGTAACCAATTGCAATTGGTTTTGAACGTTTACTACAGCCATGTCAGGATCAGAACCGATTTCAAAATATAAAGTTAGTTGATATTGACCGTTTTGAGATGTAGATGACATATAAATCATATCTTCAACACCGTTCAATTGAGCCTCAACCGGTGCTGCGATTGTATCTTCTACAACGTCAGAACTTGCACCTGCATATGTTGCAGTTACAACTACCTGAGGAGGGGTAATTGAGGGGTATTCTTCCAAAGGTAATGCCGTAATCATTAACATACCAGCAAGCATAATTGCTAATGATATTACGATAGCGAGTTTTGGTCGTTTTATAAATAAATTGCCTGTTTTTTCTTTTTCCATCATATCCCTTTATTTTAAATTTTTATTATTTATTTCCTTTTTTATTTTCAGTAATTTGCTCTTTCTTCAATTTCATCATCTCTTCTTGAGAAATTATTTTTACAGGTTTACCAGGAGTAACTTTTTGCAAACCTTCAATTACTATACGATCACCTTTTTTCAATCCTTCGTTAATTATCCAATTATCACCAGATTGTTCTCCAACTTTTACATAAGTTAGTTGAGGAATATCGTTTTCATCAAGCTTATAGACATATTTACCTGCTTGGTTTTCAAGAACTGCAGTAACTGGTGCAACTGGAACTTCTACAGGATTATTTGAATATAATTTAACTGTTACAAATTCTCCATGAATTAACTCATTATTAGGATTTTCAAATGTTGCTCTCATAGTTACAGTACCTGTAGACTGATCAACTTTGTTGTCTTGAAAATCTTGAACTCCGTTAAGCGGATATTTACGTCCACCTCCTAGAATTAATTCAACTTTTCTGTTTTTATTATTAGCCTGATCAGCATCTGCTAAAATTTGAAAATCATTTGAATCTAACGGGAAAGTTACATAAATAGGATTTGTGCTATTAATTGTTGTCAAAGCACCTGAACTTGGAGATACATAGTTTCCTACTGTAACATTAATAATCCCAACTTTACCATTAACTGGAGATTTTACATTTGTATATCCGAGATTTCTGTTCGCATCGTTATAAGCAGCTTGAGCTGAAGCCAATTGTGCTTTTAGAGAATCTCTCTGAGATAACATTTGATCATATTGAGCTTTAGCTATATAATCTTTTTTTACAAGTTCTGCAGCACGAGCCAATTGTTTTTCCGCATAAACAAGTTGTGCTTTTAAATTTTTTACATTTGCACCGGCAACATTTGCTGCGTTTGAGTATTCAGTAGGTTCTATTAAGAATAATACCTGCCCGGCTTTTACATAATCGCCTTCTTTAAAATAACTTTTTTGCAAATATCCTGAAATACGAGCAAGTACATCTACACGATATTTAGATACAACTCTGCCTGGAGCTTCAAAACTTCTGATTACACTTTCATTTTGAATTTCCTGAATTGATACATTTGGCGCTGGTTTATTCATCATATTTTTACTTTGCATAAAGTTAGAAAATGCTGAAAATCCATAACGCAAAAGTATTGCGCCTATTATTACAGACAAGAATATTATTATATTTTTTTTCATTATCTCTCCCTAGTCATAATTATGTTGTTTTTGCAACAATTATATTACTATCAAAGATACCCCATGTCAACCAAAATAAATATAAAATAGCCCTACTGTGTAAGGCGTTAATTTTCTTACAATTAAAGGATCTTTATTAAAAAAATATATAAATTTCTATTTGATTGTTTCTAAAAATTGTAGAACATTTCTTAATGCTCTTCCTCGATGAGAAATCTGATTTTTTTCTTCTTCAGACATTTCTGCCATAGTAAGCTTATAATCAGTATCTTTAGTAAGGAAAATAGGGTCATATCCAAAACCATTAATACCTGATTGTTTTTCGGCAATTTCCCCAAAGCATTCTCCACGGGTTTGGAATAAGATGTTACCATTTTTATCTACAAGTGTCATCGCACATACAAATTTTGCACTTCTGACTGTTTTTCCATTAATTGCATTTAAGAGTTTATCAATTCTTTCTTGTGGAGTTTCAGCATATCGAGCAGAATGAATTCCAGGAGCTCCTTTTAAAGCATCTACACATAGACCTGAATCATCTGCTAAAGATATTTTCCCACTTACTCTTGCAGCTTCCTTTGCTTTTATTAAAGAATTTTCTTCAAAAGTTTCACCGTTTTCAATTGGATTAAAACCATCACCAGGAAGTATAAATTCTATACCTGTATCTTTTGCGATCTCTTGTATTTCTTTTAATTTATGAGCATTACCGGTTGCAAAAACTATTTTCATTACTATTTACCAAATCTTCTTTGTCTGTTTTTAAATTCTTCTACAGCTCTTGCAAGAGATTCACGTCCAAATTCCGGCCAATATTCATCGGTTACCAATATTTCGGAATATGCAATTTGCCATAAAAGATAATTTGATATTCTTTTTTCTCCCCCTGTTCTAATTAACAAATCTGGGTCAGGAATATTTTTTGTATAAAGATTTTCTGAAATCATTTCTTCTGTAATATCTTCAGATTTTACTCCCCTCTCAACAATTGATTTTACAGCATGAACAATTTCATCTCTTGCGCCATAATTAAATGCAATCTGCAAATGCACTCCTGAGTTATTTTTTGTTGTTTCTACAGAATTAGCTAATATTTTTTGAAGCTTATCACTTAACTTTGATATATCTCCGATAAAACTAATTACAACACCTTCTGAATGCATTTCAGCAAGTTCGTTCGTAAGAGTAATTGCTAAAAGTTCCATTAAAAAATCAACTTCTTCTTTTTTTCTTTTCCAATTTTCAGTAGAAAAAGCATATACTGTAAGATATTTGATACCAAAATCTTTGCAAGCTCTAAGAGTTGTTTTTAAAGCATCTACACCTTTTTTATGTCCCATTGCAGACGGCAAATTCTTTTCTTTTGCCCAGCGACGATTTCCGTCCATAATAATTGCAATGTGTTCCAAATTTGTTTCTTTTACAATTTCAGCTGTAATTAAATCTTTTTCTTGAGTTTTCATAATCCTAATTATATTGCAAATATTAAAAATTACAAACAAATTGTTTTGTAAAAATACATGTTTGTGTGATAATTTTTATTGAAGCTAAAAATATAATAGCGATGTACACAATATAAAAAAGGAAAAGACAAAAATGGCAAGAAAAACTCCATTAGAAAAAATCAGAAACATTGGTATTGCCGCTCACATCGATGCTGGTAAAACCACTACAACTGAACGTATTTTGTTTTACACAGGTAAAACACATAAAATCGGTGAAACCCATGATGGTGCTGCTGTAACAGACTTTATGGAACAAGAAAAAGAACGTGGTATCACAATCCAATCTGCAGCTGTAACTGCTGAATGGAAAGGCCACCAAATCAACATCATTGACACACCGGGGCACGTTGACTTTACAATCGAAGTTGAACGTTCTTTACGAGTATTAGACGGTGTTGTTGCTGTATTCTGTGCAGTAGGCGGTGTTCAATCTCAATCAGAAACAGTTTGGAGACAAGCTAACAGATATGAAGTACCTCGTATGGTATTCGTTAACAAAATGGATAGAACAGGTGCTGATTTCTACAGAGTTGTTGACCAAATTAAAAACAGATTAGGTGCTAACGCTGTACCTATCCAATTACCAATCGGTTCTGAAGATAAATTCAATGGTCTTGTTGACTTGATGACAATGAAGGCTGAAATTTATACAAACGATTTAGGTACTGATATTAAAGAAGAAGATATTCCAGCAGATTTAGCTGATAAAGCTAAAGAATATCATGATGCAATGGTTGAAGCTATTGCTTCTGAAGATGATGCATTAATGGAAAAATACTTCGAAGATCCAGATTCAATTACAATTGATGAATTAAAAGCTGCTTTAAGAAAAGCTGTTTGCGAAAACAAAATTGTACCAGTATGTTGTGGTACTGCTTTCAAAAACAAAGGTGTTCAATTGTTATTGAATAACGTAGTAGATTATATGCCATCACCAGTTGATGTAAAAGCTATTGAAGGTGAATTAGAAGACGGAACAAAAACAGAAAGACACTCTTCAGATTCAGAACCATTCTCTGCTTTAGCATTCAAAGTTATGACAGACCCATATGTTGGACGTTTAACTTTCTTAAGAGTTTATTCTGGTGTAATCACTTCTGGTTCTTATGTATTAAATGCTACTAACGGTAAAAAAGAACGTATCGCAAGATTAGTTCGTATGTATGCTGATCAAAGACTTGAAGAACAAGAAGTTTACGCAGGTGATATCTGTGCAGCAGTAGGTTTGAAAGACACAACTACAGGTGATACATTATGTGATGAAAAAGCTCCTATCATCTTAGAAAGAATGACTTTCCCAGAACCTGTAATTTCTGTTGCTATTGAACCAAAAACTAAAGCTGACCAAGATAAAATGGGTATCGCTTTACAAAAACTTGCTGAAGAAGATCCTTCATTCAGAGTTAAATCAGATACAGAAACAGGTCAAACAATCATTTCTGGTATGGGTGAACTTCACCTTGATATCATTGTTGACCGTATGTTAAGAGAATTCAAAGTAGAAGCTAACATCGGTAAACCTCAAGTAGCTTACCGTGAAACTATACGCGGCAACGCTGACCAAGATTCTAAATTCATCCGTCAATCAGGTGGTAAAGGTCAATATGGTCACGTTAAAGTTAGAATTTCTCCAGCTGAAGAAAATGCAGGATTTGTATTTGAAAACAAAATCGTTGGTGGTGCTATCCCTAGAGAATACATCGAACCTGCAAGAAAAGGTATGGAAGAAGCTCTTGAAGGTGGTATCTTAGCAGGATTCCCAATGATTGACGTTAAAGTTGAGTTATATGATGGTTCTTACCACGAAGTTGACTCTTCTGAAATGGCATTCAAAATCGCTGGTTCTATGGCTATTAAAGAAGGTTGCAGAAAAGCTCAACCTTGTATCCTTGAACCTATGATGAAAGTTGAAATCGAAATTCCTGATGAATTCACTGGTACAATCATCGGTGATATTTCAAGACGTCGTGGACGTGTTGAAGGTCAAGAACCAGTTGGTAACACTGGTAACGTAATTGTAAGAGCATTAGTTCCTCTTGCTAATATGTTCGGTTATGCAACTGATTTGAGATCTAACACTCAAGGTCGTGGTACTTTCTCAATGGAATTCAAATGCTACGAACAAGTTCCTGCAAATATCGAAAAAGAAATTATCGAAAAATCAGGAAACGTTGGTAAAGAATAACCAATTATTTAAATTAAAAAGACCTCTTAATTATAAGAGGTCTTTTTTTTAGCCAAATGTTTTGAAAGAATTTTCAACGTTTTTATCTACAACATTTTTAATTGAATCATATTCTGTTTGTAATGCACTGTGTTCTGTATCTAATTTTTTCAACTCTAAATCTAACTTTTTATCTTTATTTTCTAAATCAGCCATATCTTGATTATATTTAGATTCAGCTTGAGCAATTGCTCTTTCATCTGAAACTTCTTGGATACAACTGTCTTCAGAAATTGTTGTAGATTTGAATGCTTTATCAGTTGTAGAATAATATTCAAGTCTCAAAGATCCGTCTCTTAAAGCTTCTTCAAAAGTTATATTATCATACAATGGAGATTTTTGAACAGTACCAGCAGTACCTGTACCTTCATCTGAATAAATATGATTTTCATCAGCTTCGCCAGGTTTACTTGTATAAGTGAAATAACCTGAAGATTGCATCTTATTAAAAATATTTTTATAATAATTTATTAATGATGTATTATCACTATTTGCTGTTGTGTTATAATCATCTGCATTAAATTCAGTACTAAAGTTTGTCTCACCAGGTCTGTTAACCCTTAAGTAAGCTTCAGTAATTGCCATAGCGTAATCATACAATGCTCTAGATTCTGGAGTTGTACCCTCATAGTTAATTGGACCACTTATATTATTTCCATCAGCATCAACTCCGCTATAACCAACGTAACCACAACCTACTGCAGTTACACCTAAACCAGCTTTAGCTTGATCAGCAGTAATTACATTTCCGTTTTTATCAATATAATCACCATCAGCATTAGTTACATATAATTCATTCCAACTAAAGCCAAAATCATGCTCATCATCACCTAAATTAATACCTACGGTTGCAAAATAAGCATCCCAAGCTTCGTGAATTTTTTGTTTTGCAGCTAAAGTTTCACTGTTTGTATCATATGCATCTGGTTCACCCGGAACTGCATCAACTTCATTACCATCTGCATCTAATTTTTTCCAAGTTTCATCATTTCTATTAACAGAAAGATCTGATTGAGAATAGGATTTTCCATTAGTTGCAACAGTAGCACCAGTTAAATTTGCTAAAAATTGGTTATAATTTCCATTTGACTTTTCATACGCATCAGCAATATCATTCGTAACTAATATCCTGCCTTTTGTATCAGTTACAATATATTGTTTAGTATTTTCAGCCATTTGAGGTCCTGTCATTAAACTATATGAAATATCAGAATAAGTTGCTTCTGCACCGTTAAAACCTGTTAACACTGTTAATTTAGTAGCAGAAAGAGCTTCATTATATTCATTTGTAATTTGCTGAGTTTGATCAGACAAACGTTGTTTTGAATAGGAAATACTCTGACCAGTATTTTCATTATTGGTCAATCTGGCTGTTATGCTTAGTAATCTTGCTTGTGATGCTGCCATTCCCATAAGAGATTTTCCTTTCAAATAGTACTCGTAATCATGGTTACGGCAGATTTTATATAAATCTTTAAAAAAGAATTATAAATGTTAACAATTTGTAATAATAAAAAAGAGCCTTTATATAAAGGCTCTTTTTTATCTATTTAATAGCTTCCTCACATTCACTGCAAATACCGTCAGAATTTAATTTTCTATATTTCCAACAGCGTTCACATTTTTCACCTTCAGCTTTTGTAACCCAAACAGTGTAACCTTCTTCTGTGTATTCATTTAATACATTTTCAGGTTTTTCAGAGCATACATAAGCTTGTGATGTAATGAAAATATTACATAATTCTGATTCATTTGCTTTTAACACAGTATCATCATCTGCTTTTACATATACTGCAACTTCTAAAGAGCTTCCTACTTGTTTTTCTGCTCTTAGAGGTTCAATAGCACGAGTTACAACTTCTCTTGCTTTTAGAATTTTTGTAAAATCTTCTTCTAATTCTACATTATTCCATTCAGGTTGTGCTTTAGGCCAGCTTGATAATAAGATACTTTCTAAACCATCTTTTTGACAATCTGGAACACTCATCCAAATATCTTCTGCTTGGTGAGGCATAACCGGAACTAACATTCTGACTAATGTTTGCAAAATTTCATAAAGAACTGTCTGACATGCTCTGCGAGATAATGATTTTTTACCTGCAGTGTATAATCTGTCTTTTACAATATCTAAGTAGAATGAGCTTAAATCTACAGCTGCAAAATTTTGCAATTGTTGGAAATATTTATAAAATTCATAATTATCAAAAGCTTCTGTTACACTTTCAATTAAATGATTTAATTTATGAAGAGCAAATTTATCAATTGCTTTTAAATCTTCATATTTTACATAATCATTTTTAGGATCGAAATCAAACAAGTTTCCAACTAAGAATCTTGATGTATTTCTTGTTTTTTTGAAAATTTCAGCAAGCTGTTTAATAATATTGTTTCCAATTTTTGTATCATTTCTATAATCAACTGATGCAGCCCATAATCTTAAAATATCAGCACCATATGTTTTGATAATTTCATCAGGTCTAATGTAGTTTCCTAATGATTTTGACATCTTTCTTCCATCTTCACCGAATACAAATCCGTGAGTTAAAACAGATTTATAAGGAGCAATTCCTTGAGTAGCAATAGATGTCAAAAGTGAAGATTGGAACCAACCTCTGTGTTGGTCAGAACCTTCCAAATACATTTCAACAGGAGTTGTACCCAATTCTTCTGAACGTTTATTTACAACTGCACGCCAAGTTATACCTGAATCAAACCAAACGTCCATAATATCATTTTCTTTTTTGAAATGAGTTTTTCCACATTTTGGACATTTAAATCCTTGAGGTAGTAATTCTTCTGCAGAATATTTAACCCAAGCATCAGAACTTTCTTTTTCAAAGATTTTTGCTACATTTTCAATTGTTTCATCAGTAACAATTACTTCGCCACAGTCTTCACAATAGAAAACAGGAATAGGAACACCCCAAGCACGTTGACGAGAAATACACCAATCTGTACGTCCAGCAACCATATTTGAAATTCTAGCTTCACCGTTTGATGGAATCCATTTTACACCTTTAATAGCTTCTAAAGTTTTTTCTCTAAATTTATCAACTTTTACGAACCATTGTGGAGTTGCTCTGTAAATTACAGGATTTTTACATCTCCAACAATGTGGATAGCTGTGATTTATGTCTTGTTGAGCTAATAATGCTCCACATTTTTGAAGTTTTTCTATTACAATTGAATTTCCTTTATAATATGGAACACCTTCTAAGTCTTTATCTTTAACAGCTTCAGTCCATACGCCTTTGCTATCTAGTGGAGAGAACACTTCAATACCGTATTTGCAGCCTACTTCATAGTCTTCAAGACCATGACCAGGTGCTGTGTGAACAGAACCTGTACCTGCATCTAATGTAACGTGCTCACCTAAAATAATAGGAGATTTTCTATCAACTAAAGGATGTTTTGTATTTAATAGTTCTAAATCTTGACCTTTGCAAGAACCAATAACTTTGATATCTGATTCTTCCCATTCGACATCTTTTAAGAAACTTCCTAAAAGTTCTTGAGCAGCAACATATACATCACCATTATATTCAAAGAATGTGTATTCAAATCTAGGGTGCATACTGATTGCCATATTTGAAGGAATTGTCCAAGGAGTTGTTGTCCAGATTACTGCATAAATATCTTTGCCTTTAGTTCCTTCTATTAAATTATTTATCTTATTTTGACTTTCTTCATCAAACTTAAATCTTACATAAATAGAAGTAGATGTATGATCAGCATATTCAACTTCAGCTTCTGCAAGAGCTGTTTCGCATGATGCACACCAGTATACTGGTTTTAATCCTTTTTCAACATAGCCTTTTTTGTACATATCGCCAAACACTCTTACTTGTTCAGCTTCAAATTCAGGATTAATAGTTAAATATGGATTGTCCCAATCTCCTAAAACTCCAAGACGTTTAAATTCACTTTCTTGTCCTTTTAAATTTTTATGAGCAAATTCTCTGCATTTTTGTCTTAGTTCATAAGGAGTAAGAGCGTTTCTACCGCCTTTAATATTTTTCACAACAGCATTTTCAATTGGCAAACCATGACCATCATAGCCTGGAACATATGGTGTATAGTAACCTGCTTGAGCTTTATATTTTAATAAAATATCTTTAAGAATTTTATTAAGAGCTGTACCTACGTGAATTTTTTCAGAACTCAAATATGGAGGTCCGTCATGTAAAATAAATTTATTTGCTTTATCACGGTTATTAATAATTTTGTTATAGATATCATTTTCGTTCCAGAACTTTTGGATTTCAAGTTCTCTTACAGTCGCATTAGCTCTCATTGCCAAAGTTGTCTGAGGCAAGTTAAGAGTATCTTTAAATTCTGTTTTTGTACTTGTTTCGTTACCCATATTTAATTATCCCTCTTTTATTTTTCCAATTGTTTGCTGTATATCATTTCCAAGACTTTCAGCCTTAGATTCTTTTACAAATTCATGCATTTTATTATAATCAAATTCATTTTCCCAACGAGCAATTACAACAGTTGCAACACAATTACCTACTAAATTTATAGCAGTTCTTCCCATATCAAGAATTTGATCTATTCCTAAAAGAATTGCAACACCAAGGATTGGAATATTGAAACTTGCCAGAGTTCCTGCAAGTACAATTAATGCAACTCTTGGGGCACCAGCTATACCTTTACTTGTAAGCATTAATGCTAACATTATAATTACTTGTTGATTTAAATCAAGATGAATTCCTACAATTTGAGATGAGAATAATACTCCCATAGCTAAATAAATTGTACTTCCGTCAAGGTTAAATGTATATCCTGTAGGCATTACAAAACCTACTATATTTTTAGGAACTCCAAAACGTTCCATAATTTCCATTGCTTTTGGGAAAGCTGCTTCTGAACTTGCTGTTGTAAACGCTAATAAAGCAGGTTCTTGTACAGCTCTTAACAAATCTCTAAATGATATTTTTACAATTTTACAAGCAATAAATAAAACTAATAGTACAAATACTGCAAGAGCAAAATACATTGCACCGATTACTTTAAAGTAACTTTTCAAAACAGATAATCCGTTCGCCCCAATAGTTGAAGCTATCGCGCCAAATATCCCTAAAGGTGCAAAGTACATTACATATTCAGTAAATTTAAACATAATTTGAGATACTGAATTTAAAATATTTACAACTGGTTCTGCAGCTTTCCCGACAGCTACCATTGCAAGAGCGAAAAATATTGAAAATACTACAATTTGTAATAAATTTCCTTGTGCCATCGCATCAATAATACTTGTTGGGAAAATACTTGTAACCATTTCACTTATTGACGTATGAGCCTGAGTAGCAGCAAGCAATCCTGCTTCTTGCATATGTATTGCATGCGGAGTGCTCCCATTTACAAACCCAACTCCAGGTTTAAATATGTTAGCCATAGTTAAACCGATAATCAATGCCAAAGTTGTTACTATTTCAAAATAAATAATTGTTTTAAGCCCGATTTTTCCAAGACTTTTAGCATCACCATGACCTGCTATTCCAACCACTAAAGTTGCAAAAAGCAAAGGTGCAATAATCATTTTTACCATTCGTAAAAATATAACTGCGAATGGTCTCATTTTCACCGCAAAGTCAGGGGCAAAATGACCTACGATTACACCTAGAATTAATGCTATAAATATCAGGGCTGTAAGTTTCGAATGTTTCAATGTAATACCTCAAGAAATATTATATTATAAACATGCTACTCGTAGTAATATAACTATCACAATTTTAATAAAACTATAAAAAAATAGAGTAACAAATCTTAATGAGATAAAAACTTCCTTGCCATGCTTTTTATTATTGGTGTAAAATAAAGAAACAGACATGCTTTTTATTTTTAATATTAAAAAGGGGATATAAACTAATAATTAATACACATAATAAAACGGAGGTTAATGTGACGGATTCAAACAGCACATGCATGGAAAAATTAGACTTAGCGGAAAACGCGATTAAAGTACTTGAAAAAAGATACTTAAAAAGAGATAAAGAAGGGAAATGCGTAGAAACTCCAGCTGACATGTTCAGAAGAGTTGCAGATACAATTGCTGCAGGAGATTTAAAATTTGGTAAATCTCAAAGCGATGTAGATAAATTATCTGACAGATTCTACAAAGCTATTACTAGCAGATATTTTATGCCTAACTCTCCTACTTTAATGAACGCAGGTAGAGAATTAGGACAATTAGCTGCTTGTTTTGTACTCCCTGTAGAAGACAGCTTGGAAGGAATTTTTGAAACCGTAAAAAATACTGCATTAATACATAAATCAGGTGGTGGTACAGGTTTTTCATTCTCAAGATTAAGACCTAAAAACAGTGTTGTTAAATCAACAATGGGCGTATCTTCAGGTCCTGTTTCATTTATGGAAGTATTCAATGCTGCAACTGAAGCTGTTAAACAAGGTGGCACAAGACGTGGAGCAAACATGGGAATCTTAAGAGTTGACCACCCTGACATTTTAGATTTTATTGAATGCAAAAGCGATAATAATAAATTAAATAACTTTAATATTTCTGTTGCTATTACAGATAAATTTATGGAAGCTTTAAAAGCTGGTACTGATTATGAATTAATCAATCCACAAAATAACACAGTCGCAGGCAAATTAAGTGCTAAAAAAGTATTTGATATGATTGTAGACGGTGCTTGGAGAAATGGTGAACCAGGTATTATCTTTATTGATAAAATGAATGGCGACAACCCAACTCCATTAGTTGGACCTATTGAATCTACAAATCCTTGCGGAGAAGTTCCTCTATTAGCTTACGAAGCTTGTAACTTAGGTTCTATTAACTTAGGCAGAATGGTAGAAGATGGAAAAATCAATTGGGATTTACTTGCTGAAACTACAAGAACTGCTATCAGATTCTTAGATAACGTAATCGCTGTAAATAATTATCCTCTACCTCAAATTTCTGAAATGGTTCAAAACAACAGAAAAATCGGTTTAGGTGTAATGGGCTGGGCTGATATGCTTATGAAATTAGGCATTTCTTACGCTTCAGAAGAAGGAACTAAATTAGCCGGTCAAATTATGGAATTCATTGATTACGAATCTAAATGTGAATCAATTGAATTGTCAAAAGAAAGAGGAAGATTTAATAACTTCAAAGGCAGTGTATATGATTCTCCAAACTATTTGTATAACAAATATAAAGGAAAATCTGCAGGCAAAATTTCTGACGAACAATGGAAAGAATTAGATGAACAAATTGCAAAAGTAGGTATAAGAAATGCAACTACAACTTGTATTGCTCCTACAGGTACAATTTCTATGATTGCATCAGCATCTGGCGGTGTTGAACCATTATTCGGTCTAGTATTCTCTAGATTGATTATGGATGGAACAGAAATGCTTGAAGTTAACCCAATATTCAAGGATTATGCAGTAGAACATGGTTTCTATTCTGAAAAATTAATGAAAGAGATTGCTAAAACAGGATCTGTTGCTCATGTAGATGGAGTTCCAGCTGACGCTAAACATATTTTTGTAACAGCTCACGATGTTTCTCCATACTGGCACGTAAAAATGCAAGCTGCATTCCAACTTCATACAGATAATGCAGTATCTAAAACAGTTAACTTTGAAGAACATGCTACTCGTAAAGATATTGAAGAAGCATATATTTTAGCTTATGAAAATAACTTGAAAGGTATTACTGTATACAGAAATAATTCTCGTCAATTCCAACCAATGAATTTGGACGATAAGAAAAAAACAGAAGAAGCTAAAGTAGAAGAAACAGTAGTTGAAGAAACTATTGATCCTGAAGAACCTACAGGCGAAATAAAAACAGTAAAATGCCCTGAATGTGGTAATGAAATTCAAATGGCTGAAGGTTGCTTTATCTGTTTGAAATGCGGATACTCTGGTTGTTCATAAAGAACGTAACAAATCACTTAAAAGCTTGATTTAGAGAGGTTTATCCGTTTAGAGAGCTTAAATACTACCCCTAAAAATAAGGGGTAGTATTTTTTGTAAATATTTGTTAATATATATATATAAAATAGCATTTTTTTTCTTTGACGTGTTTTCATGGAGACATATAAAGTGTGTAAATTTTGAAAGGTAGAAGTTTATGACAAACAACATGACAATTGGACCTGCATTAGCAATTGGCGGGAACAAGGTAGAAATGACCCAACAGGGTAAAATCCAAGTTACAAATTCACAAGGTAAAGTTAAAACTTTATCTCAAGACGAATTCAAAAAACAATTAATTAAAAATGCTGACAATATTGAAGCAGGAAAAGATTTTGAATTCAAAAAAGACAATAAAAATGCAAAAATTGCAGCTGGAATAGGTACTGCACTTGCTGCTGCTTATGTAGGCTTAAGTGTTGCTGTTGGTAAAGGTAAATTAACAAAAGCTGTAGCTGAACAAGGCAAAAAATTAGGATTTGCTGACCAAGTTAAAAATGTATTTTTCGCAATCGGTGATAGTGGTGTTAAACTTTGGAAAAGTATCACTGGAAAAGCTAGCAAATTAAAAGATAAAATTACAGGAAAATCACAAGAATTACAAGAAAAACGCTATGCAACTTATTCAAAAGAACAAGCTTTAAATGATGCTCATAGACATCATGCAACAACTTATGAAAAATCTATGTTAACAACTCTTCAACGAGATGATATGATAGCAGATGCAAACGTAGCTTTTGCAGATTATGATCCTGTTAAATTTAAAAAATCTAAAGTATTAGAAGATGCAGGTTTAACAAATAAACAATATGAAGCTGTTAAAGAATATGCTAATTCTAGCAATAGAGCGACTTTAACAAAAGCAAGAAAAGAAATTCTTCCAAACTGGATTCAAGATAAAGAATCTTGCCAAAGATACACAAATATGATTGAAGCAAAATTTGCAAAAATTGATGAACAATTTGCTACAAAATAAATAATCAAATTTTCAAATTTACACATAAATTAAAATCACCTTCTTTATAAGAAGGTGATTTTTTATTGGTTAATCAGAAATTAATTAATTTTTGTTCATGATAATATAGTTGTATGAAAATTTCTATTGTTACAGCCAGTTATAATTATCAGGATTATATAAAAGAAACTATTCAATCAGTATTAGATCAGACATATAGTGATTGGGAATTGATTATTGTAGATGATTGTTCCACTGATAATTCTGTTGATGTAATAAAATCATTTAATGATGAACGTATAAAATTATTTATCAATGAAAAAAATCTTGGACTCAAAGAAACTTTAAAACGAGGAATTGAAAATACTACAGGAGAATGGATTGCATTTTTAGAAAGTGATGATCTTTTATATAACAATTATCTGGAGCAAAAAATTAAAATTCTTAAGCAATATGAAAACTTAGGTTTAATTTTTAATAATGTTGAATTATTTGGGGATAATACAAAAATAAAAAATATTGAGGATACAATCTTACAAAAAACTCAAATTTTAAAATTAAAAAAATACCCATGCAATTTATTCAAAGAATTACTAGATTTTAATAGGATATTAACTTTCTCTTCTGTAATGGTAAAAAAAGAATATTTGTTAAATTGTGATTTTAATACCCCTACAGATAAATTACTTGATTGGTGGTTATTTATTCATTTTGCGAGAGAATATGAAATTTATTATATTCCAGAAAAACTCACAAAATGGAGAATACATACAAATAGTTACATATATAAAAAAGAAACAACTTATTCTTACCCAATTAATTTGCTTGCATATATTGATATACTAAAAAAAGAAAAAAAATTAGAATTATTAAAATATATTATACCTGTATTTATCAGTTCTTGGTACAGATTGAAAGTAGGATTATTTCAACATATAAAAGTAAAACTAGGTATTCCATTGAGAGGAACTAAAGAATTTTAACACTTATTAGAAATTGATTAAATTTAATAAAATATTGCTTTAAAAATGGTGGTAATAATCCAATAAAATAAAAATAATATTCTTTTATAAGCAATATTATAGATCTGATTTTTGAAATTTTATAATTTGTTTTACCAATATCTTTTTCTATTAAAGATATTGGGTATTCCGAATTTAATAATATAATGTTTTCCCAATTATCAGATATCGTTAATGTTAAATGCTTATTGTTCAATATACTTCGTTTTATAAAAGGAATTTTATATTTTTTTACTAAAATTTTCCAAAACGATATCATTACATGATTAAATTTATAAAAAACTTGAATATAACTTCCACTTTTAAAACCAGCATTTTGTAATGTTTCTGAAAGTCCAATTTCATAATTAATTATAATATCATTTTTCTTTTCATGATGAATAATCGAATTTATAAAATCCGCAAAAACTTTACTTAAAAAAACGTTTTTATTAAACACTAAAAAATAACTTTGTATATGAGGTCTTTCTATAACTTTATATTTATCGTTATTTTTAATTAATCCAAAACGATTTTTAGTAATTCCCCAAAAATCACATTTTTTATTGTCCATTTCCGAAAAAACATTTTCAAGTGGATACAAAGGGCCATAGCAACTGTCATTAGCAAAAATTAATTCATCATAATCTTCTAAATTATCTTGCAAATATAAAAATCCTCTTTTATATGAACCAAAATCATATTCATTATGAGGCTCATCAATTATTTTATCTGCTAACCCGTTTAGACATTCAGGATTTTCAATATGATTACAAGAGACAAAAACAATAGTTTGTGCAATTTGTTTTAATGCTTGAATATAATAAATTACGTAGTCATCTACTTGATTATTTTTATCATAATGCGCAAATACTACAGCTCTTTTCATAAATTTATTATAACATAAATTCACGATATAATTTAGTAAAAATATTTTTAGTAATTTTAGGTTGAATCCCGATAAAGTAACAAAAATATTTTTTTATTAAAAATTTCAGCTTATTATCTTTTCTTAATGACTTAATTTGAGTTCTAAAAAGATTTTTTTCAATTATTGCTATAGGATAATTGGTATTTTTTAATAAAACATTTTGCCAATCTTGAATTGTTGTAATGTAATTTGTAGGGTCTCTTAATACTGCACATTTTAAAAATGGCATATGACAATATTCTATAAGAGGACGCCAAAATGAAATTAAAATATTATTAAATTGATAAAATCCATTAATGTAAGAATTTGAAGAAAAACCATTTGAGTGTAATATTTCTGTTAAACCTATTTCATAGTTTAAGATTATTTCATTTTTATTATCATAGTGTTGTATTGAACTAATAAAATCTCGAAAAATTACGCTATTATAAACAGCTTTTTTAAATACTAAAAAATAACTTTGGATATGAGGTCTTTTCGTGAATTTATATTTATCTCCGATTTTAACAATCCCAAAACGATTTTTAGTAATTCCCCAAAAATCACATTTTTTATTGTCCATTTTTGAAAAAACATTTTCAAGTGGATACAAAGGGCCATAGCAACTGTCATTAGCAAAAATTAATTCATCATAATCTTCTAAATTATCTTGCAAATATAAAAATCCTCTTTTATATGAACCAAAATCATATTCATTATGAGGCTCATCAATTATTTTATCTGCTAACCCGTTTAGACATTCAGGATTTTCAATATGATTACAAGAGACAAAAACAATAGTTTGTGCAATTTGTTTTAATGCTTGAATATAATAAATTACGTAGTCATCTACTTGATTATTTTTATCATAATGCGCAAACACTACAGCTCTTTTCATAAATTTATTATAACATAAAATTATACCTTTAATTTACATTCCATCTCGTTTGTAGTATTATTCAGTTATAGAATAATTAAAATGAGAGGGAATTATAAAAAATGCAAGTATCATTAAACTGGTTAAACGAATTTGTTGATTTATCTGATATAGAAGTTGAAAGAATCGCACATGAACTTACTATGAGCGGTTTAGAAGTTGAAGCGGTAGAAGAATTAAAACCAAAATTTACAAACATAAAAACCGTTCAAATAGAAAAAATAGATAACCACCCAAATTCTGACAGACTTCACCTTGTAACGGTAAATACAGGTTCAGGATTAAAAACAGTTGTCTGCGGAGCTCAAAATATTGCAGAAGGACAAATTGTTCCATATGCATCAGTAGGCTCTCAAGTATTGGATAGAAAAACCGGTGAAATGTTCACACTTACTCCTGCTGTAATCAGAGGGGTTGAATCTCAAGGAATGCTATGTTCAGCTGATGAATTAGGAGTTTCTGAACGTAATTATCAAGAAGAAGATGGTATTCTTGTTTTAAATAGAATATTCCCAAATGTAAAAATTGGTGAAAATGCTGAAGATGTATTAGGTTTTGATAAAGATTACATTCTAGATGTTGCTCCAACTGCAAACAGAGGAGATCAAATGTCTGTAATAGGTATTGCAAGAGAATTAAGTGCAATTTTTGACAAACCTCTAAAATTTTCACCACTTGAAAGTACAAGAGATTTATCAACTGACAATTTCAAAGTTGAAATTATTGATAAAGACGTATGCAAATACTATTCAATCGGAGTTTTGAAAAACATAAAAATTAAACCATCTCCAGATTGGATGCAAAAAAGATTAATAGCATCAGGAGTAAGAGCAATAAATAACGTTGTAGATATTACAAATTATGTAATGCTTGAATACGGAACTCCATTCCACGCGTTTGACTTGGATAAATTGGACGGTTATTTATGTATAAGACGAGCAAAAGAAGGCGAAAAAATTATAACTCTTGACGGTTCTGAAAGAACTTTGACAAATGACAGCGTTCTTATTGCTGACAAAGATAAAGGTGTATGTCTTGCAGGTGTATTTGGTGGAGAAAATTCTGAGATTGACGAAAATACTAAAAATGTTGCACTTGAAGCAGCTTATTTCCCATCAGCAACTACAAGAAAATCTTCAAGAAGTGTAGGATACCGCTCAGAAGCTTCTGCAAGATTTGAAAGAGGTGTTGATATTGAAGCAATCAAACCTGCTTTAATGCGTGCAATGCAATTATTTACAGAACTCGCAGATGCTGAAATTGAAGGTGTTGTTGAAGCAGGAGAAAACAAACTTGAACCTATTGAAATTACTCTAAGATATGCTCAAATAAAACGAATTTTAGGATGTGAAATTGCTTCTGATAAATGTATTTCAATCTTAGAAAAATTAGGATTTAAAAAACTTGGCGGTAATGATGCTGCTGCTAAATTTTTAGTTCCATCATTTAGAGCTGGAGATGTAACTCGAGAAATTGACTTAATAGAAGAAATCGCTCGTATTAACGGCTATGATAAAATTACACCGACATTGCCAAGCAAAACTCAAACTCCTGAAATTTCTCTTGAAGAAAAAGTGATTAAAAAAGTTAATGAATTAATGCTTGCATCAGGCTTAGATGAAATAATTACATCATCATTAATTGGAAAACCACTACTTGATAAATATATGCAGACTTGTGATGAATCAAAAACTGTAAAAGTTTTAAATTCTGCAAGTGAAGAATGCACAATGCTAAGACAAAATATGGCAGCAAGCGTTTTAAATTGCATGAAATACAATTACGATAATGGTCAGAAAATTTTCTGGGCATACGAAATCGGAAAAATTTATAACGTAATTGCGCCAGCAGATGAAAAATCAACAGGTGTTAAAGAAGAAAGAATTCTTTCAGGAATTTTGACAGGTGAAACTGAAAATTCTAAATGGCAAGTTAAAACTCAAACAGATTTCTTTACACTAAAAGGTATTATTGAAAAATTGTTTGAAGAACTTGGTGTTACAAAACGAATTAAATTAACTCCTTGTGAAGATATTGACTACATGCACCCATACAGAAGTGCAAAAGTTAATGTGCTTGGCAAAAACCTTACTTGCATAGGATACTTTGGTCAAATTCACCCACTATTAAAAGATAAATTGAAAATTAAAGGTCAAGATGTATTTATGTTTGAAATTAATCTCGATGAAATAATTTCAATTATCAAAGAACATACGGTAAGATACAAAAAATTACCTCAATTCCCTGAAGTTCGAAGAGATTTAGCTTTTGTAATCAATGAAGAAGTATCATTTGATGATATTCAAAAAGTTATCAAAGGAGCTGTGCAACAAAACATCTTCAAAGGCAGTGAAGTATTTGACGTATATCAAGGCGAAAATATTGAAAAAGGTTTCAAAAGTCTTGCTTTCCGCATAAAAATGCAAGATGAAAATGCAACTTTGACAGATGAAGTAATAGAACGTCAAATGAATAATGTTCGTGCAAAACTTCAAAAAACATATGCAGAAATAAGTTTCCGCGAATAGGAGCGTAGCCGCTCCATCCAACACCTAGATGGTAGTAGACTTTCCGAGTAAATGAGAAAAGAAGCGTAGCCGCTCCACCCGCCACCTGGAAAGTTCGTGAAACTTTCTAAGCAAACACGAAAAAATTTGTGTAACAACTCCAAATAATGCTAAAATACAAAACATACGAGGTATGGATATGAAAAAATTTTTATTAATACTTGCAATTTTATTATTAATGCCAGTAAAAGGATTTTGTGAAAATGTTGTTCCTCAGTATGTCAGTATTGAACATACAAATACACTAGGACTATACCAAGCCCCAAGTGAAATCGTTTTATACAAAGAACCTTATGCTTCTTCAAATATCGTACACAGTATCAGCTGGATTGGCAATAAGATATTTCCAGAAAGCGTTAAGGCTAGCGATTTATTTATAGTATTTTTACCTGAAAAAAATCTTGGCTTTTTAGCTGTGACAGATGAAACTGATGAATGGGTTCAGGTAATCTATAATAATTCGACTGGCGCTAAAGGCTGGATAAAAAAAGATGATCCATATAGATTTATGAGTTGGATTATGTTTTACAACATGTACGGAAAAAAATACGGGCTTAATTTACTGAAAGAAGCTCCACCAGAAGCAAAAGATTTACACACATCAACAGATGACAAATCTCAAATTGTAGGCACAATAAATATGCCTCAAAAGATTAATCTTAATGTAATGCGAGGGAATTGGGCATTAGTAAGCGTAATGGATATCGATAGAACTCCCAAAACAGGTTATGTCAGATGGCGCTCAGATAACGGCGTAAAATATTATTTCCCTGCTATTAAATAAAAATTAAAATATCAGTAACAAAGTTTATACTTTACAATCTGAAAAAAATACTCGACAATAATTTGTGTTTATTGTATTATTGCCGTATTGACGAATAATTACTAACGAATATAAATAGAAAAGGAGATATAAAAATGCAGGTTATATTGAAAAAAGACGTTCAAAACCTCGGTGAAGCAGGCGATATCGTTAATGTAAAAGACGGTTATGCTAGAAACTTTTTGCTTCCACAATCTGTAGCTGAAATCGCTACTAAAGGTGCTTTAGAAAACAGAGAAAAGAATTTAGCTAGAATTAAAGCTAAACAAGAAAAATTACACGCTGAAGCTTTAGAAACAGCTAAGAAAATCGAAGAATTCGGTAAACTTGAACTTTCAGCTAAAGCTGGTGAATCTGGTAAATTATTCGGTACAATTACTACTAAAAAATTGACTGAAGAATTACAAGCTAAATCTGGTATTGAAGTTGACAGAAAAAATGTTTCTTTAAATGCTCCAATCAACAAAGTTGGTGAATACACAATGTTAATCAAATTAACTTCAAAAGTTAAATGTGAATTAGCAGTTGTAGTTACAGCTTCTGAAGTATTAAAAGAATCAGTTGAAGAAGTAGCTGAAGAAACTGAAGAATAGGCGGCAAATGGTTACAAATTCTAAATTGACGCTTGAATGCTTAGCAATAGGTTCTTTGCCTCATATCAATTTAGAAAATGCAATGGAATTAGTAAAAAAAGATTTTAAAAACATTCCATTTTGGCCACAGCTTACAAAGATTAATAAAAACGAAGACATGATTTTTCAATTTTTGGAAAATATGCCTTCGTTTTTTATTGATCCAGAAAGCGGAAAAACTTACCTTGAAACAGAAAGCGATAAATTCTTTGAAGATATGGAGCAATTTTTTTGCGATTACGAAGAAATTATTGCAGATATAAATTCTGAAATTATTGAAAAATATGCAATAAATTACTCTTGTGCATTCCCCGAATTTATAAAAATTATCAAAGAAACAAAACCAGCTTTTGCCAAAGGACAAATTGTCGGACCTTTTACACTTGCAACAACATTAGTAGATAAAAATGGCAAATGTGCTTTTTATGATGAAACATTGAAAGAAATAATTACAAAAACTCTTTCAATAAAAGCTCTATGGCAGATTAAAAATATAAAATCAGCAAATCCTGACACTACACCGATAATTTTTATTGATGAACCTTCAATTTCACAACTTGGCACTTCTGCTTTTATAACTATTTCAACAGAAGAAGTTGTAGAAATGATAAAAGAAATTTCTGATTTAATAAAAGAAAACGGAGCAATTAGTGCAATCCACTGTTGCGGAAAATGCGATTGGGATATCCCAATTAGTGCTGGAGTAGATATTATAAATTTTGATGCGTATACTTTTGCTCAAAATTTAAGCTTACATAGCAAAAGTATAAAATCTTTCCTTGAACATGGCGGAAAAATAGCTTGGGGAGTAATCCCTACACTTCACCCTGAAGCTTTAGAAAATGCAAATTTAGATACAATGCTCTCTGTTTTTGAAAAAGCTGTAAAATATTTGACTGAAAAAGGAATTGATGAGAAAATCATTATAGCAAATTCTTTAATCACACCTTCTTGCGGTGCCGGAGCTTTGAGTGAAGATTTAGCTGAGAAAGCAATGGATTTAACAAAACAATTGTCTGATACTTTAAAAGAAAGGTATAAAGGTTGACTTTTAAATTAGCAATCACAGGAAAAAGCGGAAGCGGAAAAACAACTGTTACAAAAGCATTTTTAAGAATTTTTCAGGAATATTTCCCTGAGAAATCAATTTTGCTTTTTGATAATGACTTAACAAGTGAATTAGGTCATAGTTTTGGACTTGATATAAGAAATACAATTTACGGTATCAGAAGCGGAAAACACGAGTATAAAACTGGAATTCCAGAAGGGATGTCTAAACAAGAATTTGTTGAATGGGCAATGGAAGATATTGTTGTTTCGCTGGATGAAAATGTTGATATTATCGTATCTTGGTTTGTAGGCTCAAAAGATTGCAGATGTCCGATTACAGGGCAAATCAATGATGCAGTGCTAAAGCTTTTGGACAGATATGATATTGTAATTTTTGATTGTGAATTTGATTTAAAATACTTAAATCAACTAGTAGATACCGATATTGATACAACAATAATTGTTGCGAATCCAACTGAAGAAAGTGCACATCTTGCAAAACGTATTGAAGAGTTCAGTGCAAAATATGCAGCAGGAAATCAATTAGGAGTTGTAATCAATAAAGTTGATAATACAAATTTACCTTCAGTATATGAACTTTTAAAACGCTTTGATCTTGACGTTTTAGGAGTAATCCCTATAGATAGCGAATTAAAAACTCATGCTATGGATAGAGAATCTCAATTAATTCAAGATGCTATAAAACAATTTTATTTCAGACTTAATCTTCCTCAAGTCAGAGAGTAGGTAAAATGACAATAATTTTAGACGGGAAAAAATTAAGAGATAAAATATTTGAAAATTTAAAACAAAAACTTAACAATATGTCTGAAAAACCGACATTAGCTGTAATTCTTGTAGGAGATGACCCTGCAAGTCAAATCTATGTCAAAAATAAAAAGAAAACAGCTGAAAATTTAGGGATTAATTCAATAGTTATAAATTACCCATCTAATATCTCAGAAAATATTCTTCTTGATAAAATTCAGAAATTAAATAATGATAATAAAATTACAGCAATATTAGTACAACTTCCATTACCTAAACATATTGATAAATTTAAAATTATAGATGCAATAGCTCCTGAAAAAGATGTAGATGGGCTTACTCCATATAATAGCGGGAAACTATTTTCCGGAGAAGAACCTTATGTATACCCTTGCACTCCTAAAGGAATATTGTTATTACTTGACGAATACAATATTGAACTTGCAGGCAAACATGTTGTTGTAATAGGACGTTCTAATCTAGTTGGAAAACCAGTTGCACAAATGCTTTTAAATAGAAATGCAACAGTTACAATGTGTCACAGTCATACAAAAAATCTCTCTGATATAACAAAAACTGCTGATATAGTAGTTTCAGCAGTAGGGAAAAATATTATAGGGGAAAAAATGTTAAAATCTGATTGTGTAGTCGTAGATGTAGGTATTTTTAAAGATATTAACGGGAAAATCTGCGGCGACGTTGATTTTGCAAGTGCTTCAAAAATCGCCGCATATATTTCACCTGTACCTGGAGGGGTTGGTCCGATGACAATAGCATCATTAATGCTTAATACTGTCGAATTAGCGGACTCTAAGCGTCTAAGATAAACTTAGCTGCCTATAAGATTTAATGTGCAAGAAGATTTAATGTTGCTTGTTACAAGGTTCTTCAAGCTTGAAATTTCGTTTTCGAGTAAGCTTATTTGTGAATCTAAAGAATCCTGTCTTGTTTCAAGATATGATTCCTCTTGCTGTAACTGGATATATGTTGGATCATCATCCGGATCAGTATCATATTCTTCAAGTTCTTGAGCACGATAACCCATTTGTTTTGTAATATAGTTTGCTCTGCTCATTACCAATGTTTGTTCGAATTGCAGTTGGCTTTTCTGCAACGTGAATAAATTTTTCTGTGCATCGATTGCTAAAAAAGTCATCTCATCTCTCCTTATGTTTTTTATTCTCTCTTATACATATAAAGTATTTTAAAAATACCCAATTTCACAAAGCATATTTTTTGTTACATTTGTTAACAATTTAAAATATTAAAATAATTATTTATAAAAAATTTTTTATTAAATATCTTTCTGTTATAATAGTTTTCGAAAAAAGAAAGGTTATGCTATGAAAGAAAGAATTGTATCAGGAATGAGATCTACCGGAAAATTACACTTAGGACACTATTTAGGTGTAATCCAAAATTGGGTAAAATTACAACACGAATACGAAAGTTATTTCTTTGTAGCAGATTGGCACGCACTTACTACAAAATACGATAAAACAGAAAATTTAAAACAAGATGTAAAAGATGTTGTAATAGATTGGCTTGCATGTGGAATTGATCCAAATATATCTACAATCTATGTTCAATCACTTGTACCTGAAATTGCAGAATTAAATATATATCTAAGTATGGTAACACCTCAAAATTGGGTAGAACGTGATCCGACCTTAAAAGATATGGCAAAAATATTACGCACAAAAGAAGGAGCTAATTCACAAATTAGCTATGGCTTAATGGGATATCCAGTATTAATGAGTGCTGATATTATGATGTTTAATGCTACAGCAGTTCCTGTAGGTATAGATCAAGTTGCTCACATCGAAATCACAAGAGATATTGCAAGACGCTTCAATAACATTTACAAAACAGATTTCTTTAAAGAAGCAAAACCTCTATTAAATCACTGTTCATTAATTTGTGGACTTGACGGAAACAAAATGGGGAAATCTTTCCAAAACGATATTAAAATATCTGATACAGAAGAAGTAACTGCTAAAAAAATAATGACAGCAATTACTGACCGTAGCAGAATGAGAAAAGATGACCCAGGTCACCCTGAAGACTGCGAAGTAGCATTTAAATATTGGAAAATATTCGCAGAAGAAAATGAAATAGAAACTGTAAAATGCGAATGTGAAAAAGGACTAAGAGGTTGTGCAGATTGTAAAAGACAATTAGGCAAATTAATTAACGAAAAATTTGCACCAATCAGAGAAAAAAGACGTTACTACGAAGCACACGCAGAAGAAGTTCAAAAAATAATTCAAGAAGGCTCTGAAAAAGCACGTACAGAAGCTCGCAAAGTATTAACAGAAGTAAGAAATATAATTGGAATGTACTAAAACATCAGGCAGACACAATGATAAACGGAGTAGTTGTGTCTGCCTGTAATCCGCGACTATGACTTTTGCCTGCGGGTTATTAAATTTATTCAATTTGTTTCATAAAAATAGCCGTTGTTCACGGCCAATCTCATATTTGGTAAAAGGTTAATGTGTGTGTAGGAGAAAATAAAGAAAAAGAAAATGGTTTATATTTTATGTATTCCACATGTCTAGATATCCTAAACATATATTCAATATATATATTTACAATTGTTAATATAACTTATTTTAATACTCGAAAAATTGCAATATAAACATTTTTCAAGTAAAATGTTTGTAAGAATAGAAGGGGTATAAAATGAGGATTGAAGCTAAAAATCTGATTAAAATATACGGTGACAGAAGCGTTGTAAATGACGTTTCTTTTGATATAAACAAAGGCGAAGTTGTTTGTTTATTAGGACCTAACGGAGCAGGGAAAACAACAACGTTTTATATGGTCGTAGGGCTTGTAAAGCCGAATAAGGGACATATCTTCTTAGATGGTGAAGATATTTCTTGTTGGCCAATGAATGAACGTGCAAAAGCAGGTATTGGTTATCTTCCTCAAGAAGCCTCAATTTTCAGAAAATTATCCGTTGAAGATAATATAAAACTCGTTTTAGAAATGAACGATAAATTAACTGTAAACGAGAAAAAACGTAAATTAGAAGAACTTTTAACTGAATTCGGGATTTTAAAATTACGTTCATACGCCGCAGTATCACTATCCGGAGGAGAAAGAAGAAGGGTAGAAATTGCAAGAGCATTGGCTGCAAGTCCTGACTTTATGCTTTTGGACGAACCTTTTGCAGGTATTGACCCTATCGCTATTGGTGATATTAAAGATAACATTAAAAAGATTTCAAAAGAAAAAGGTCTTGGTGTATTGATTACAGACCACAACCCTAAAGCGACATTATCAATTACAGACAGAGCATATGTAATCTTTGATGGGAAAATTAAGATTCAAGGGAAAAGTATTGATGTTGCTAATGACCCTGTAGCAAAAGAATTCTACTTAGGAAAGGATTTTGCCCTATAATGAAATTATTTCCTAAAATCACAATTTACGATAAATATATATTTAATCAGGTAATGATGGCAACATTTGTTGCAATCCTATTATTTACGGTTGTATGGATTGCACCTGAAATGCTTTTGAATACAATCAAAAAAACTCTTGCAGGGGATTATGGAGTAAAAACCGCCATACTTGTAATCTTTTATGAATTACCTAAAATTCTTGGTAAAGCCTTCCCTGTAGGATTACTTTTAGGAACATTATTTACTTTTGATAAATTAAGCAAAGATTCTGAACTTACAATATTCAGAGCAGTAGGACTTTCATTTCACAGAATTATCGCACCAGTATTAGCGTTAAGTCTTATTGTTACTTGGCTTTGTTTTGTAACTTGTGACAAACTAATTCCTTATTCTGTAAATAAAGCAGGAGCACTAAAAGGCGGATACATCTCAACACAATACATTTATACACAAAAAGATAAAAATAATATACCAACTCAAGCTGTAATAGTATCAAAATTTTCAAAAGATACAATGTATAACGTTATTGTACTTGACTTTTCCCCTAAAAAATATACAGATGTTCACCAATTACAAAACATATACTATGCTAAGACAGGTAAAAATTTCCCTGATAAATGGGAATTATATGACATAACAAGATATGATATTTCAAATGACGGTATATTTACTGAAATAAATAAATATCCTAAAATGGATATTTTACAAGGTGATTCTGCACAAAATGCTTTCACACTCATGACATATTCAGTAAAAAAAGAACGTGAAATAACTAACCACGATTTACACAATTACATTAAACTTCTCAAAAAAGAAGGACTAGATGAAGAATACCGTTATATGCTCAATAAATATCTGCAAAGATTTTTCCATCCTTTTGTATGCGTACTGCTTGCAATTATGGGAGCATTATTAGGTTTTAGCAAACCAAGAGAACAAAGATTGGTAGGATTTACTATTGCTATCGGATCTATATTTTTATATTATATTACTCTGCCATTCTTCGATTTATTAGCAGAAAAAGGAGTATTACATCCGTTTATAACAGCAATATTTCCACCATTTGCATTTCTTTGTGCAATTATCGCATTTTACAAGTCAAAGGATTTATAATATGAAAAAACTTTTAATTTTACTTTTTGCATTATTTATTTCATCAAATATTGTAAAAGCAGGAGTTTCTCCTATAGAAGTAACATATAATGACGGAATATATAAAATTGCGCTAAAAGGCAATAAAATAAAAAAACGAGTAAAATTTATTAGCTCTGAAAGCCTTATTACAAATAAAGAAGCACATCAACGTGCAAAAGCAAAATTGACTGTAAATGCAGGTTATTTTGATCCTGAAAATCAAAAATCAATCTCATATATAGTAAGTGATAGAAATACTACAGATGATCCTTTGGTAAATGAAAATTTACTCAGAAATCCGTTTTTAATGAAAAATCTGGATAAAATTATTAATCGTACAGAATTTAGAGTTGTAGAATGCGACAACGGAGAATTTCACTATGAAATAGTTCCTCACAAAAGTTCTGTAGACTTTGGCTGCAATATAATAACTTCAGCACAAGGAGGACCTTTAGTATATCCGCAGTTAAGACTTGAAGAAGAAGCATTTATCGTAAAAAAAGATGGAGAAATAATTAGAGAAAGTTGTTCTGTATTACATAAAACATCAAGAACAATTATTGGTCTAAAAGGTGATGATGCCTATATTTTAATAATCACAGACAAACATCCTATGGATATGTATGAAGTTCATGATTATGTAAAAAGTCTTGGCTGGGATAGAGCAATGGCTTTTGACGGAGGAAGCTCTACCTCTATGAATTACTTAGACAAATACAATGTAACCTCTGTAGGTGATGGAGCAGGCAGAAGTCTAAAATCATTTTTAATAGTTAAATAAAAATAAAAGCTCAGAAATTCTGAGCTTTTATTTTATCTAAATTTTATAATAATTTTATTTTACAAAATAACTAGCATTAACATTTGCGTAAACTTTTACAACACCGCTTTCTATAGTTGTAGAAGATGCACCTGCTTCTGCTGAATCCATTGCTTTGTTTGCCATCATTAAACGATATTGAGGACGTACACTGTTATTTGGGCTGCAGCTTACATCCATAGAACGAATACCTGTAATTGTTGTTGGAACAGCTTTTGCAATAGCATGTGCTCTAGCTGATGCTTTTTTTACAGCAGTTGATAATAATTCATTGCATTGTGCTTCATAGTTTGAAACAGAAAATACTAAACTATTAACATTAGTTGCACCTAATGAAATAGCTGTATCAATCATTGAACCTACTTTATCAATTGATTTTGTACGAACTATTATTGAATTTGAAACTTGGTATTTATCAAAATTTCTTTTGCTGCCAGAATATGAATAAATTGGAGAAGCATTAAAATCAGCAGTCTTAATATAATCTCCATTTGCTGTATTAATTTTTGATTTCAAAGCAGAAATAACTTTATCTGAAATTTCTTTATTTTCTGCAGTTGCTTTTTGCATAGATTTTGAATCATAAGTAGTAACTGCAATTGATACTTCTGCAATATCAGGCGCAATATCAGCATTTGCTGATGTATTAATAGAAATATAGCCTCTTTCTATTGATTCTGAAATTGCTTGAGAAGAAAGAGAGGCACAGCCTAACATCAAACTTAGCAATGTAATTGATAACAATACTTTTTTCATACATTCTCCTTTTCTTTTTCTGATTTTTCCTCAGATTTATTTACTTTTTCAACAGGTTTTACGTCACCTGATTTTAAAATCATAGAATTTATAGCCTGTTGAGTTTGAGACTGAATTTTCATACGTTCTAAAAGAGTTTTCATTTCTTTTTCACTTAATCTATCAGGAGTTTTGAAAGCAACAAGGAATTTTTTTCTGTCATTTATAATGAATCCAGAAATAGCAACAATTGCCCATAACAATAAGCCTTGCCATTCACTAATAAGCGGGATTGATACATACTGAGCAGCAAAATTCCAAGCTTTCATAGCAACAATTGCAGGGAAACCGATAAATCCTGCAGCAAGACAAGTTGCTACAAAAATAACCATCAAAAGTCCACGTATACCTGATATTTGAATAATTCTTGTATTTCTTTTCATAAATCCTACTCTTTCCTACCTATCATGTTCAGAAAATCATTTTCTGTCAATATTATAACACCTAATTTTTGAGCTTTGTCTAATTTTGAGCCTGCACTTTCACCTGCAACTACAAATGACGTATTCTTAGATACCGAAGAAGAAGTCTTTCCGCCCATTTGCTTAATTATTTCAGACGCCTCGTCTCTTGTCATATTTTGTAATGTTCCAGTCAAAACAAAAGTTTTTCCTTTAAATTCATCTGAAATATTTTGGACTGGAGGAACTGGTTCTACGCCTAGAGATCTTAATTCTTCGATCATCTTAATTGTTTCAGGTTTTCTGAAAAAGTCAAAAATATCTTTTGCAATAATTTCTCCAACCCCTTCAACTTTTGATAAATCCTCAATTGTCGCATTCATCAAATTATCAAGAGTTCCAAATTCTGAAGCCAAAACTCCAGCTGTTTCTTTCCCTACATTTTTAATCGTAAAAGCAGTTAACAATCTTGATAAAGGTTTATTTTTGCTATCTTGAATTGCATTATACATATTAAATGCTGATTTTTCTTTGACCAAATCCAGCATCATAAAATCCTGCATAGTTAATTTATACAAATCAACAGGAGTTTTAATAAAGTTTTTGGTATACAACTGCTCAATCACAGAAGGGCCGACTTTATCAATATCCATTGCATCCTTCGATACCCAAAATTCAATTTTGGCACAACGCTTTGCAGGACAATCAGGATTATCACAATAAAGATTTACTTCTTCGTCATGAAGCTGCAGCTCGCTACCGCAAGACGGACATTTTTTAGGTGGAACATATTCAGGCAACTTATAATGTTCTTCATCTTCAATAACTTTTACGACTTTAGGAATAATTTCCGCTGCTTTTTTAATGTATACTCTGTCACCAATTCTTACATCTAAGCGTCCAACCTCATCGAAGTTATGCAAACTTGCTCTAGCAACTGTACTTCCACCTAATTGAACAGGTTCTAAAATCGCAATCGGAGTAATAGCACCGGTTTTTCCGACACTTTCTTCTATTGATAAAAGTTTAGTTGTCACTTCTTCAGGCGGGAATTTAAAAGCTGTAGCCCATTTTGGTGCTCGAGATGTAAATCCCATTTCTTGCTGAACAAGAAAATCATTTACTTTAATTACAACTCCATCAGTTGCATAATCTAAAGAAAAACGTTTTTCATCCCATTCTTTACAATATTCAATAGCTTCTTTTGCATTTTTACATAATCTGATATTCGGATTGACTTTAAATCCTAATTTTTTCAGGTACATTAGACTGTCATAATGATTTTTGGGAGGATTTTTTATATCGCCAGTAAAAATTGCTGTATAACAAAACATTGACAAATCACGCTTTGCAGTAATTTTACTGTCAAGTTGTCTTATTGATCCTGCTGCAGCATTTCTCGGATTAGCAAATAATTTTTCACCATTTTTAAGATTTTCCTCGTTCAACTTTTCAAAAGATTCCTTTGGCATATAGACTTCCCCGCGAACCTCAACGCTTACAGGTTCAAAAAGTTTCAAAGGAATAGCTTTTACAGTTTTTAGATTATTTGTAATATCCTCACCTGTAATACCGTCACCACGAGTTACACCTCGCACAAAAACTCCGTTTTCATAAGTCAAAGCCATTGCAAGTCCGTCAATTTTCAATTCACAGACAAGCTTTTGGTCATTGTACTCTTTGACAATTTTTTTATACCAGTCTTCCAAATCATCATATTCATAAGTATTATCAAGACTATATAGGCGATATTTATGTTTATGGGGAAAGAATTTTTCACTGACTGAGCCAACTCTTTGAGTCGGACTATCAGGAGATATAAATAATGGATTTTCTTCCTCAAGTTTTTTTAATTCCGCAAACATTTGATCATATTCAAAGTCACTTATTGAAGGATTATCTTCAACATAATACTTATAGTTTGCTTTATTAATTTCATCTTTTAAGAAATTTATTCTATCTAATACCATATAGCCTCTAATATTAACAAAATATGATAATTCTTTACATAATCATTAATAATTCTCTGATTACTTTAGTCGCAACTGCTGTAGATACACCTGAAGCATCATAATCAGGGGCAAGCTCTACAACATCAGCTCCAACAATATCGAAATCTTTCAAATATTCAAACCATCCCATAAGTTCATTAAACTGCATACCGCCACTTTCAGGAGTACCAGTACCAGGCATTACAGAAGGATCAAGAACATCCAAATCAACTGTTACAAAAATCTTTTTATCTTTCAATACGTCAAGTTCTGAATATTTATGAATAAGTGTTTTATGCTCTTTCATAAATTCCCATTCTTCTTTCATGCCAGAACGAATTCCAATTTGCTTAATATTTTCAGGACCAACAATTTTTGATGCGTGACGGATTACTGCTGAATGAGACATTTCTTCTCCCAAATATTCTTCTCTTAAATCTGTATGAGCATCAAAATGAACTATTGCCAAATCTTTATAAAACTTGGATACAGCCTTAATCTCTGGTAAAGTTACCAAGTGTTCCCCGCCTATACCAAAAACTCTTTTGCCGTCTTTATATATTTCTTCAACATTTTTTTCAATCAAATCAAGTGATTTATAAGTATTACCTAGTGGAAATTCTAAATCACCTGCATCATGAAAATTCACATCTTCCAAATGCTTATCAAATCTTGGGGAATAATCCTCTAACCCCCAGCTTGCAAGCCTAATTTGTTCAGGAGCGAAACGAGAACCTGAACGGTAAGATACAGTACCGTCAAAAGGTAATCCTAACATAACTATATCAGCAGAATTATAATCCGCATTTTGTCCAATCCAATTTCTATCTAAAAACGGTCCTGTAAGCATTTGTACTCTCCTTTTTTGTCTGAATTTGATATAAAAATATTTTATCACAAAAAGCTTGCTTTTTTAAACTAAATCATTAAAATAGAAAGTATGAAAAAATTGCTACTGATTTTGCTTATTATGTTTTTTGGAGTATGCACCTATGGAGCAGAAACAGATTATGAACAAATTTACAGAGATTTAGAACCTGCTGATTTTTCATATGTTCACGATATTGATCCTGGAGAAATGTATGATACTCAAAATACATCTTGGTCACCATACCCATTATTTAGACTTACATCTCCATTATTTTTTAAAAATACGACAATTGAGCCTGGGTATTATCTTTTAACACCAAGAGAACATAAAGGAAATTGGTACGTGTTATTCAAAGAACAAGGCAAAGTAAAATATATAATTCCTGCATATAACAGGGAAATTGTACCTATGGGATTTTATGATGAGAACTTGCCCAAAGCAAAATTAACACCATCTCAAAAATTCCACATAAAATTCTTGGATTTTGTGGGAAAACACATAAAAAGTTCTCAAAGAAAACCTGCTCCTAACACATTTTTAGAAACAACTGATCTAGAAAATAATTTTATCTCAATAATAATTTATTGGGGAGATTACAGATACTATATGATTTTGAGAACTATTCAATTATAAGAAAAGCGGTAATTTCAAAATTACCGCATAGAGTATATGATAAATGTTATTTATTTAAATTTGACTGCTTTTATAATCCCAGCTACAGTATTCATTTTTTCTTGAAAATAAAAGAAATTATTTCGTTTTAATATATCAAGTAAATTTTGTGGACCTTTTCTATGATATTCCATAATTAAGACATCCACTTTCTCTAACAAGCCTTTTTCATCTAACAGTGGTATTATTTCAAATTCAGAACCCTCTGTATCTAACTTTATAAAAACTTTTTCGTTATGCCTTTCGATTATTTCACTCAAAACATTATATGCATTTTTTATTTTTACTTCTTCTATTGAAGAAAACTTACCTGTTGAATTTTTAAATATTGTACTCATAGTCCCAAGTAATTCCTCATTATAAGGAATTTTTAATATTTTATCCTCTGCACCAAGACCAAAATCAAATAAATTAATTTTGTCACTATACTTTGGATTTAACTTTAAATTGTTTAGACCTTGCTTATATGTTGGAATAAAAGGCTCAAATGCATATATTTTTTTTATATTTTCTTTTTGAGCAAAATATAATGAAGTAGTACCTATATTAAAACCAATATCAAACATTATATAAGGCTCATTTACTGAAAAATTATACCCAGTATTACATAAAACTTCAGTTGCCGTCCAAAGAGTATTATCAGACTTTCCAACTAATATTAGATTCTTATTTTTAATTTCTATTGAATTATTTTTTAAACGTCTTATACTATATCCCAAATTATCAAATTTTTTATAATACTTGTTAACCAAATCTTTTCTATTCTTTTTATAAGAAATCTTTATTTTTCCAATATGAAACACTCGATTATTCCCTAATTTCTCTTTACAAATAAAACTTCTTTTCAACTTTTGCTTTCGACATACAGAATTTTTAAATAATTTATACCATTCATCCGCATATGGAACATAAGAATAATACCAAGGTTTCTTACCAGTAGTTGTATGAACAATAATTGGTTTTATATTATCAGGGTATAAATTAACGGAAGAAGTCATATAGTTATATTCAGGAACTAAATATTTTACATTACCATTAAAAACAACATTAAAACAATCCTGATCCATATAACGAGTTGAATTAAATGATAATTTATAATTCAATAATTTTTGTGCCACATTAAAAGTTCTAAGCCTTTTCAAATTTAGTAACATTACACCAGAGTTAAAATAGTCAGAAGTATTTATCTCCTCATAATCTTGCCTTTTATAATAAGCTGGATAATCCCTTATAACACCAGCATAAAAATCTTTAACATCAATTTCAAAAAAGTCTTTTAAATCTCCCAAAATTATTGTATCTGAATCAATATATAAAACTTTGTCTAAATCTTTCAAAATATTTGGAATATCAAATTTAAATAACGCTGCTTTGGATACATATACATGATTTGTATTCAAGTCCTTATATTTATTAGAGAATTCCAACAAATTTATATTTATACCTGATAAATCTATTTGCTTAAACAAATTTTTATTTTTATCAGATAAATTAACTCCTATTATGTAAATATCATAAATTGATTTTTGTCTATTTTCATAAATTGATTGAATAGACACGCAAGTAGGCATTACATAATTATCATCACATATATAAACAATAGAAATAATATCTTTACTCAATATTCACATCCTTCTTTATTGTTTCACTTATTACATCAACACATTTTTCCCAAGTAAATAACTTGGATCTTTCAATCCCTTTGATAATACACTTTTCTCTGAAATCCCTATCAAAATACATCTTTTCCATAGCTGAAAGCATTTCCGAATCTGAATATGGATTAATTTTTATACCACAATCACCAATGACTTCAGGCAAAGATGTTGTATTTGAACAAATAACAGGCAAACCGCATTTCATTGCTTCCAATACAGGTATTCCAAAACCTTCATATAAAGATGGAAATAAAAACATCTCTGCTCCACTATATAAAGCAGACATATCTTCATCATCTACATAACCAATTTTTAAGATTTTATCCTTCTTGTCACCTAAATTTTCAATATTTTCGTTCAATATATTTTCAAAATCTTTCCAACAAGCACCACCTAAAACGAAAGTAAAATTATCTAAATTATTTTTTTCTACGAATTTAAAGAAATTTTTTATAGAAAAAATTAAATTTTTTCTCGGATCTAAATTACAAAGACTAAAAATATATTTTTTATCTAATGGTATCCCATATTTACTTTTAACTTGCTCTATATAATTAATATCAGTAATTTTTACATAATCTTTCCCTGTAGAAAGAGGAATTACAGTAATATTTTCAGGGTTAATTTTTGGAACATATTCAATAAAATCTTGCTTTGTATAAATTGAATTTGCAAAATATTTATCACATGAATTTATAGAATTAATTAAATTATAATACCATTTATGCCCAACATTATTTCTATAATCATTTATCAAAGGAATAGTATCATGTAAAATTGTATATTTTTTAATTAATTTATTTTTTTCAATAAATTTAGGTACAGCTTTCATTGGAGAAATATATATATCTATGTTTTTTATTTTTACAAAATATTCTTTTTGAATATTGTCAAAAATTTTTAATAGAAATGCTAAGATTTCCCAAAGCAATCTTATTAAAAATGTTTTCGACTTTAACCTACTATCAATCTTTTTATAAGAAACATATCTATAAAAATTTTGACAAAAAGAAAATTTATAAATTTTACAACTTGAAAATTCTTGATAATTTTTTATTAGATATTCTAATTTTCCTCCATCATCAGCATAAAGATAAATATTAAATTCTTCACGTTTTAAAAATTCCAAAAGTACGTTATATGCAACAAAAAAAATCCCACTACGAGACGAATTTTTTTTCAAAATATTGCATACAACTGTTGCATCATATAAAATATTTATCTTTTCCATTTTTCTCCAAAATTTCCCATTAAAAGGTATGTTTTTTAAATTTCTTACCATTAAATATAAATAATTTAACATTAAATATTAATTTGTCAAGTTTAATTAATATTTAATGGGGTTAAATATAAAAAACAGATATTTTAGAATATTAAGTGGAGATAATATGAACTCATTAAAATTATTTGGTAAAAGATTAAAAGAGCTCAGAAAAATAAATAAACTTACTCAGGAACAATTATCCGAAATTATCGGACTTGATCCTAAACAAATTTGCAGAATTGAAAATGGAGCGTGTTTTACAACTTTTGAAACACTGCAAAAAATTTCAAAAGTTTTTAATGTCGAAATTTCAGATTTATTCTTTTTTGAACATAAAAAACCAAAAGATGCACTTATTAATGAAATGAATGAAATATTCCAAAGTGCATCTGATGATCAAATTCAACTTATTTATAAAATAGTAAAAGCTATTAACTTTTAAGATTCTTCTTCATCTTCTGAATCTTCGTCTTTTTTAATTTGTTCCAACACCATATTAGCCATCTCTTTAGCGATAATACGCTGAGTATCAGCTGGACAATTTTGCAACATATTCATAGCAGTTCTTAATGTAGAATCAATGTCATACCAACGACCTTTTCTGTTATCATCAAGACCTGAACCTACAGCATTGATAATATCTTCTACCGCTTCAAATTTTTCATCTTCAATATTGTGTTCGATAATAATTTTAATCAAATTTAAAGCAATTCTAATCTGCGTTTCATCATCAGTTTCTTCCAAAGTTTTTACAGCCTGAGATAAAACAGGGTCTTTATCATACCAACGTCTGTGCTGATTAGTGTATTCTTCTTTCATAATGCCTCTCCTTATACCTATAGAATAAGACTATTATGAATGTTTTTCGAGAATATGTCAATACCTAGCCTTGCTTGAAAGTTACCCCTTTTGTACCTTTAGGATATTCCCAACCCAAAGAAGCACTTTCACAAGCAATTCTGCATGCACCGCATTCTAAGCAATTTTCATAATTTACAATCAATTTTTGCATATTTTCATCCCACTCATAAACTCCTGCCGGGCAAACTGTTGTACATATTTTAGACTTACAAACTCGACAGCATTCTTGCACAGGCTGTAAGTGAGATTTTGTATCAGGTGTATATTTTACTGTATATAATTTATCTTCTAAGTCACTCATTTTATCAAAATACTCCATAATAATTTAACAGCAGTCCAAAAATCTTTAAATAATTCAGAAATTTTTCTATCAGTAAAAATACTTTTTATAAACTTATGATATTTTTCTCTTTTTGGAACGCTATCAACTGATGTAAACATTTCAAAGAAAGAATTAATTTTCTTAGGATAATATCCTAAAAATTCCTCAACTCTTTCTTGAATTCCACCCATTAAGTCTTTATAAGTTCTCAAATCTTTAATAATAAAAGAATTTTCCAATTCTTCCTGATAATGAGAAAGAGCTGTTTCTGAAAAATCCTGTTTACCTAAAGCAATTACAGCGGTCTCACCTGCGATTTTTCCGGAAATCATTGCTAAATTTGTCCCTTCCCAATGCATATTATTAACAAACATAGCAGCATCCCCACATACCATAACTCCGGCACCAAATAGTAACGGAACTTTTTTATATCCGCCCTCAGGTATTAAATGAGCAGAATATTCCATCAATTCACCATCTTTTATCAAAGGTGCAATTTCTGGGTGAGATTTCAATTTATCTAACAGATCATAAGGTCTTATACTTTTTTCAATAAGCTCACTTAAAGTCACACCTAAGCCTATGCTTACTGAATTTTTGTTTGTATACAAAAATCCCAAACCTAACATTCCAAGCATAGGTCCGCCAAAGATTTCATAAATACAACCCTCATCATCATTTACATGAAATCTTTCATTTATAACTTCTTGAGGAAGTTTGATAACCTCTTTAACACTCAATGCAACATCTTCAGGGGACAAATCTCCTCGAAGACCAATTTGTTTTGCTAATAATGAATTTACACCGTCAGCTAAGACTACAATGTCAGAATAATATTCTTCCAATTCAGTTCTCACACCTTTTACAAAACCGTCTTGGACAATCAATTCTCTGACCACAGTTTCTTCTACTAAAATAACTCCGGCTTTTTTAGCCTCATCAGCCATCCAACGATCAAATTTCCCCCTGATGACAGTGTAACTAACAGGATTTTCATGTCGTTTTTTATAAGAGATAACTGTTGCATCTTCTTCGCCTAACAATGCATATTTATGTTCAATATTTTTTCTTTCTAAAGGCGCATTTTCTTCAAAATCAGGGAAAATTTCACGTGTAGGCTGAGCATAAATTGCACCGCCAAAAACATTTTTGCTTCCTGAGAATTTTCCTCTTTCTATTAAAATAACTTGTTTTCCTGCTCTTGCAAGAGTAATAGCACAAGAAATACCAGCAGGACCTCCACC